>CAXTJJ010000085.1:0-14886 GCA_964244155.1 uncultured Spirosoma sp. | reverse complement strand
CATTCCCTTTTTAATCTTCATGCTTATATTAATTTATAGCTGTTCTAAAAAGAGTGAGCCCAGACCAATTCCAACGGCCAGTTTTATGTGGGCAAACTTAACGGATGGTTTAATTCAATTTACGGACGACTCCAAGGAGGCTGATTCTTATGATTGGGATTTTGGAGATGGTACTACAAAAAGTATCGAGAAGAACCCTAAACATGATTATGAAAAAAATGGGTCTTATACTGTCACGTTGACTGTAAAGAACCCTAGTGGAGATAATAAAATTACCAAAAATGTTGACGTTTCAACTATTCCTGCCCCATCTGTTGATTTTTCTATCACTTTTGGTGATGATGGTTTGGTTACATTTTTAAATTTAAGCAAGAATGCAGCCTCGTACGAATGGGATTTTGGTGATGGTAGCAAAAGTATTGAAATGTCACCAAAAAAAACTTATACTGAAAACAAAAAATATACAATATTGCTAATTGCGACTGGTAGAGGAGGAACTTCGAAAGAGAATAAAGATATTACAGTCAATAGTATTAAACCAATTGCTGAATTCAATTTTGAAGATAAAGATTATTTTGTCCCGAGCGAAGTTGCTTTTAAAAATAAATCAGTCAATGCGACTTCTTATAATTGGGACTTTGGCGATGGTAGTGCAAATTCAACAGAAGATTCACCATCGCATAATTTCACAAAAGATGGTGTATATAAAGTAACACTAACTGCAAAAACAGGTGTAAAAGAGTCGAAGATCCAAAAAAATATAACAATAAAACCTATACCAACTATTGAAGGAACAATTATTACCACGCAAGATGGTTCATCAGTTGCTTCTGCCACTATTTCAGATGACAATGGCAAAATAATAGCAACGTGTGATAGAAATGGAGCGTTTAAATTCCCATCAACAAATAGTGGGAAATTTATAAAAGTATCTATTAAAGCTAACGGTTATATTACAAGAAAAACAAATATCATTGACAAAGCTCATTTCGTAAAAATTGATATTATAGAAGATAAACCTCCATTTTCGTTAGATTATTATGGGCAACTTGTCTATTGGACTAATGGCAATTTTAGTTTAACTGATAGAACAGCACCATACCCGTCAATTCCATGGGATGTAAATCCGAAAATTTATATAAAAACTACGTTGTCTATTTTAGACGCTTCAAATAACGGAAATTTCATAAATTCATCTACGGAAGAAGTCTCAATTTCTCGAATTGATGCAATTAAACAAGCATTACCAATAATTTTCCAAGAAATTACTAACGGAAAGATTAAAATAGAAAAAATAGAAACTGGAAAGGATAGACTACATGTAGCTGAAATCGGTTGGATTCGTATTGAGTTATTTGACAGAACCAATAACCCCCAAAATTTCAGTGGTAGAGGGTCAAATTATGATACTATGAATGGTTCTACAAAAGGAATTACAGGGAAATTAGAATTTGGAATAAATTCGCCTTATCAATATTGTAAACAAGGACCTGACGCTGGTCTATTATTTCATGAAATGGGCCACTGTTTAGGCTTAGGACACACAACAAACATAGATAAGCCCAATATGATGGCAGGCGGTTTGGGATGTACCGTTGAAGAAACCCACTACTCTTCACTCGAAAAATATCATGGCAGAATTATGTATTCAAGGCCACGAGGTAATGTATTTCCAGATATTGATCCAAATGATTTCGCTTTTTGAAATAGCATAGTTACAAGATTTAGACTTTTTAATAAGTTTATTTTCTTAATAAGTGCTGGCCGTCAACATTGTATCTTTCCAACAAAGGACATTCTCTGACACTCCAATTAGCCTTAGCTTAATATAGTATTTATGAAAAAAGGACGGACATGACTAATTGACTAGTTGTAAATTAATTAACATTCGTATCGGCGGATTGAATACTATGAAGCAGTTAGAGCTTTGGAACAAAACCCATCAATAGTCACGGGCTGACTCCTTGTTATCGGTAAGGAACAGGCGCTGACCGCCGTCGTGTCAGTAAATAATTGATTAGTAGTAATCTATGTTGGTTGGCGTTTGAGGCAAACGAGTTTCACTCCACCGGCTATAAGCTTCGAACGTTATATCTAAGCATTTCCCGTTCTTTCGCTTGTTTTGACTATTTTTAGGCTATGAAAACATTGACACTGAACCTGCCGGACACCTTAGAGCTTGATGATCAGGAAGCGGTTATGTTTTTGGCAACTAAGCTCTATGAGCAAGGCAGGCTCTCTCTCGGTCAGGCTGCTGAGGTCTCCGGCTATAGTAAAAGGACATTCATGGAGCTTTTGGGTCGATATAATGTATCGGTTTTCAATTATGATGCGAGTGAATTGAAAAATGACATAAAGAATGCGGGCGACCATTATATCCGACACTAGTTGCCTGATACTTCTCGAAAAAATTGGTGAGTTAAGCTTACTACATACCGTTTTTGGGGAAATCATTACCACACAACTCGTAGCCGATGAGTTTGGAGAAGCCCTTCCACATTGGATAACCATATAAAATCCAGTTAACAAAGGCAGTCAACTGGTATTAGAGACAACGCTCGACAAAGGGGAGGCAAGTGCAATCGCCCTGGCGCTGGAAACAAGTAACTCGCTCTTAATCATTGACGAATCAAAGGGGCGCAAGATTGCAAAACAATTAGGTTTAGCTATTACGGGTACCCTTGGTGTCATAGCGCAGGCTAAACTGAATGGCCATATATCGTTACTGAAGCCCTTGTTAGAGAAAAGCCAACAAACCAACTTCCGTATTAGTGAACAATTAGTTCGAGAAGTTTTAAAGGAAATCGGTGAGTAACGCTTGCCGTTAACAGGGTGTTGGCAAAAACCGGCCAGACTTACTATAAATCAGCCGTTTATTTTGAAAAGCAAAGCGTCAGATCACCTTCTCCCAAAAAGAGAAAGCAGTCTGACGCTTCAGCTACATTAGTAAAACCTATTTCTTAAAATTGACAACCTGCGCCTGTTTCTGCGCTTTCAGGGCCAGCTCCATTGCCAGGAAACAGTGCTCCTGCGGCATGGCCGTTTCGGTGCGGTTGATCACGTCGTTGACCAGCTGTTCGCCGTAGGGCAGTGGCTCTTTGCTACAGTCGATGTAACGTGACTCCTTATTATCCGTAATGATCAAGTGATTACCCCCGTCGCGCCCGGCGGGGTCGACGTTCTTGCGTAGTTCCATAAAGCCCTCGGTACCCAGAATCGTCAGTCGGCCGTCGCCCCAGCTTTTCAGACCGTCGGGGGTGAACCAGTCGACGCGGATGTAGCCCATGCCGCCGTCGCCCCGGAGCATCACGTCGCCGAAATCTTCAAACTTCGGGTATTGCGGAAAGTGGACATTGCCCACCTGCGCAGCCACAATATCCGCTTTTTTGGAGCCGGTGAAGAACAGAAACTGGTCAAATTGGTGCGAGGCAATGTCGCAGATGATGCCGCCAAACTTCTTTTTGTCGAAGAACCAGTCGGGTCGCGATTTGGGTGTCATGCGGTGCGGCCCTAAGCCGATGGTCTGAATTACGTTGCCGATGGCCCCGGCTTTCACCAGTTCACCGGCTTTCACCGTCGCCCGGTTTTCGAGCCGTTCGCTGTACATGATCGAGTAAATCCGCTTGGTCTCCTTCTGTACTTTGCGTACTTCGGCGAGTTGTTCCAGGGTGGTGATACCGGGTTTGTCGGTCATAAAATCCTTTCCGGCTTTCATGACCCGAACGCCCAGCGGTGCCCGTTCTTCGGGGATGCCGGACGTAAGCACCAACTGAATGGATTTATCATCCAGAATCTCGTTGTCTGACTTCACCTGTTTGGCCTGCGGGTATCGCTTGGCGAACGGAGCCGACAGCTCCGGCTCTTTGGCGTAGAACGAAACGAATTCGCCCCCGCCCCGGATCACAGCGTCGACCTGGCTGTTGATGTGTCCGTGGTTAATGCCAATCACAGCAAAGCGAATCCGTGAAGCCGCCACCGGCATCCGGTCGCTACCCAGCGAGCCCGTACGCAGAATAGCCGGGGCACCAATCGTTTCGACCGGTAGTGACGGCAATACGACCAGACCAGCGGCCGTTGCCAGGGTTTCCTTAATAAAGTTGCGCCGATTCGCGCCTTGTGGTGAGTCCATAGCTAATGAGTGATTGAGTGAATGAGTGAATGGCTAAATCACCTTGTTACTGAGTCGCCACCTTATTTATTCACTCATCGAAGCGGTTTTGGATTTTAATTTAACACAAGATGTAATGTAAAGCCTGCCGTGTTTTTGTCATCCCGACGCAGGAGGGATCTTCGGTAAGTGGAGATTTTACAGCCTCTCCCGAAGATCCCTCCTGCGTCGGGATGACAAAAACATTCGGAAAATAAAATCCTAAACAGTTCCATTCTATCATTGACAATTATTTTTTCTTCGCCAGCTCTAACGCCTGCGTGGTTGTGTAGTATTTGGCAATCATGTTGGGGACTTCCCAGGCGGGCATTTTACCCGCTTTCAGGTAGTCGATGTATTTCTGCGCCACCCGCCCGAAGTGCGCTTCGTGGCCTTCCTTGTATTTCTCCGGGATGATCACTTCCCAGCCCGAGGCTAGTTTCTTCACGTCCACGCCGGGGAATTCCTGCTGGATGTTGGGTAACGCGGCCTTCAGCGCAGCGTCTGTGTCCTTAGTTCCGGCAACCGGCTCAATATATAATGTAGGTTTGTATTGTTGCTCGGCTCCCTGACGAATAACCAAATTAGCTTTGGTGCCGCGCATGATCGAGTAATGTGTATCGCCCGCGCCTTCGGGGGCTTTGTAGGCCCAGGTGACGGACACTTTCGCATGAACACCCCGCAGTGTATAGTTGATTTCGCCGTTGCTGTACACCCGAAGAACACTATCTTTCACCACGTCTTTTTTGAGGTAATCCGGAAAGGACTTCTGCTTGGTGATGGCCTTGAACTGGCTCAGGCTCATGTCGGTGGTCCAGCGACGGGCCGAGGTCAGGCTGATGTCTTTCTGGTAGTCGATCACCTGCTCAGGGAAGCACTCCCACTGCACCAGATCCACGAGGTGCGTGGTCACGTCGACGATGCCTTCGCCCTGCTGGTCCACATCCATGAACCAGGCCGGACGAGTCAGAATGCTTCCCGACACATTTTTGTAAAAATGGTGAACACTTTCTTTCGTGACGGCGGGTTTGTCGGGTGTCCCTTTTTCGAGGGTACCGAACACCTCTGGCTGGCGTGAGAAGGCCCGTTGCAGCATGGTCGAGATTTCGTACCGCTCCGTCATGATGTCGTAGAGCAGCACCTTGTTTTTCTCGGCGCTGGCAAACGACTCTTTGAGCTTATCGAAATTAGCCGTGCTGATCACCATCGGTTTATCGGCCAGCACGTTGAAACCCGCCCCAATGGTTTTCCGAATATAATCGGTCTTTAGCCGGTTGTTGCCCGCCATCACGACGACATTCCCCTTTTTCTCGGCCAGCATCTTATCCAGAAAGTCAGCGCCTTTATAGACGTCTTCTTTCCAGTGCGTCGGATTCTCGGCGCGGGTGTTGTAGCCTTCGATTTTGTCGAGGTGCAACTGTAAATCCGGCCCATCGGGGGCGTATACATGCACAGTCGAATCGACACCTTCGTACATGGTTTTCTGCACCAGGGCCGCGTGAAAATGGCCGGGGTCCAGCGTAATCAATCGAAAATCAGCCATAGATTTTTCGCTTTTCTCGGATGACTGACAGGCAGCAAACAGAGCAGCCAGAAACAGGCCACTAATGATGGGGGTAAACTTCATTGACCTTGGTATAAGCTTAAGAATGTTAGTTTTTTTTGTCATCCCGTTTTTGTCATCCCGACGCAGGAGGGATCTTCGGTAGAATGGAGATTTTTACCCTCTTACCGAAGATCCCTCCTGCGTCGGGATGACAAAAACGGGATGGCAAAAGCAGAAAACTACTTCACCGACGCCACCATCTTAATGGCGTACGGTGCCCGCTGGGGACGCGACAGGAGTTTGTTGGCTTCGGGGTCGTTTTTGAACTGCTCCTTTTTGGGGTCCCAATAGAGCCTTCGGTTCAGCTTCATAGCAGCATGGTGCAGCAAGCAGGCCGAACAGGACCGGTGGCCCACCTCGGTGGGCGCGATGGGCTCTTTGCGGCTCACGATACTTTCCAGCCAGTTGCCGTGGTGTTCTTTGCTGACAGGCAGATGGATTTCGTTCGGACCAATCACCGACGTCAGGAGTTTAGGATCGCTGGCGTCGAGTTTTTTGGCGGCATTTTGTTTGGAAAGTGGGTCGCTGGCGGTCACGGCGGCATCACCCCGCGACACGAAAATCCAGCCTTCCGTTCCTTCAAACCGAATGCCGTTGGCGATTTCGTTCGTGACGATCATGTGGACGCCGTTCTCATACATCGCTTCGGTGCGGAAGATGCCGTGAACATCCCACAGGCCATGTTTCGGGAAGTCGGCTTTGCCCCAGATTTCAACCGGGCCGGTATACTCGGTGTTCATGGCCCAGTGGGCCGAATCGATGTGGTGTGCTCCCCAGCCGGTAATCATACCCGCGCCAAATTGCTCGCAACGCAGCCAGCCCGGCCGGTCGAAGTCGGCCTGCGGATGTACCCGCTTTTCGGTGTAGTAGACCTCGGGCGTAGTGCCCAGCCACATGTCGTAGTTCAGATTTTTGGGGACGGGCATTTGTGGTTCCTCATTGCCTGATGGATCGCCGGGGAGACCGACATATACTGTTTTCAGCTTGCCTATACGCCCGTTACGCACCAGCTCGGCGGCATAGCGAAACTGTTCCGACGAACGTTGCTGGCTACCCACCTGCACAATCTGTCCCGATTTTTTTACGGCATCGGCCATCATCCGCCCTTCGGCAATGGTCAGCGAAGCCGGTTTTTGCATGTACACGTCCTTTTTGGCGCGAACGGCATCAATCACGATGGGCGCGTGCCAGTGGTCGGGGGTGCTGACCAGCACAGCGTCGATGTCCTTATTCAGAAGCAGTTCGCGGTAGTCGGTATATACTCGAACGCCATCATAATCTTTTCCTGTTTTTTTAGCGTAAACGCCATTAACGAGCTGTTTGGCGGATTCGGCACGGTTGCTGTCCAAGTCGCAAACGGCCATGATCAGGGCGTTGTCGTACTGCCAGACGCCCGGCATGTCGTGCCCGTGCGAGATGCGGCCCGTACCAATGGCACCTATGTTGATTCGGTTGCTGGGCGCATTTTTACCGAATACCGAAGCGGGAACAATGGTTGGGAAGCCGCTGATGATCGCTGTAGAAGCCAGGGTTCCTTTTGCTGTCAGATCGAGAAACTTTCTTCGGGAGACGAGCGATTTTTTATCGGATGCCATAAGCAGCGGGGGTTCAGATTCTTTATATGATACAGTAAGAATAAGGCCGCTGATTTTTACTACACACACAGCGGCTTGCCTGCCATTTATCATCTCCGGCGTAACCATTCTCCTGTGCTCTCCGTCTTATGCCTGTAAGGAGCGGCTTTAAAGAAGGCGTATATCCGTTGAATACCCCGTTCTTTACAACTGACTCTACTCATTTATCTGCCGTATGCTACAGCGCTACTTCATTCTTCTCGTTCTGGCCGGACTAAGCTCCTCCTGTATGTTTGGCTCTTATCCCTCCGGTTACCCATCGGGCGGTGGGCAGCAGTATCCGTCCGGCGGCCAGCAAGCCCCAGACGATACCTACCCTAATTCGGGCAACCAGCCCGGTAGCGGTCGCCCTGCCGACCCCGGCGTAACGGTCAACAGTATTCGGTTAACCAAAGATTACACGATACTGAATCTGACTTATACCGAACGTGGCAAGCCCAGGTATGACCAAAATGGTAAACTACAGCCATCCGGCTTCATTGAATTCGACCCGGCTGGCCAGTTAGTAGCGGCAAACGGAGCCCGTAAATTTGGCTTCCTTAAAATTGAAGGACTGCCCCTGAAACCGCAACAACGCAATACGTATTCGGGCGACCAAGTGACATTTACGCTCTATTTTGAGCGATTAGACAAAGGGTTGGAAAACTTCGACTTGTTTGAATGCAACGATTACGACCAGATCGTTTGCTGGAATATCTATAACTTATATGTGAAAAATCCGGCTGATGAAGTCGTTTATACACCAGCACCCGTACCCACTCCGGCACCAGCACCTGCCCCCAAACTACCTAAAAAACAGACGCCATTGCCACAACCATCCGGTGAATCGGGTGGGGAAATGGAAGTCCCCAAACCAAAGCCCACATCTGCGCCAGCACCCGTGCCGACTCTCGTAGCGGTGTCGGGTATTGTGAGTGATGCCAAAAGCAAACGGCCCGTTACCGCCACCATAGATTATCAACTATCGGCCAGTAAACAGGCCATTGACTCGGTACAGAGTTTTGCCTCAACGGGTGCCTACCGGATGAGTCTCAACAAAGGACAGGTATACACCTACATTGCATCGGCGCGGGGGTATCAGTCGGCCAGCGGTGTGCTGGATTTGAGCAAAATGGCGGTTGGGCAAAAACTGATACGCGACATTGCCCTGACACCCCTGGCCGTGGGCGATAAAGTCACGCTCAAAAATATCTACTTCGAAATGTCGAAGTCGGATCTGCTGTCGGCCTCCTTTGCCGAGTTGAACAAACTGGTATCCATGATGCAGGATAACCCGAACATGAGCATCCGGCTCGAAGGTCATACCGACATCATTGGCGACCACGACAAGAACCTGCAACTCTCCCGCGACCGGGTCATTGCCTGCCAGCGGTATCTCGTTCAGCAGGGCATCGACATCGACCGAATCCAGACTATCGGCTACGGCGACACGCGTCCGATTTTGACAAAGGGAACCGACGAAGAGCGGAAAGTAAACCGCCGGGTCGAGTTTGTTATTCTGGCGATTTGATGGCGGCACAACCCGACAACCCGCACGACCGATTCTTCAAGGAAACATTTTCGCAGCCCGAGATTCTGATTGATTTTTTGAACGTTTTTGCGCCAGAGGACATCCGCGAACGGCTCGACTATGCCACGCTTACCCGCGAGGTCGATACGTTTACGGACGAACAATTGGCCGAACATTTCGCCGATCTTGTTTTCTCGGTACAGTATGGCGGTCAGGCCATACGGCTGGTGCTTTTGCTGGAACACAAAAGTTATACCGAAGAGCACCCGCATTTTCAGATCAATCGGTATTTACTCAATCTCTGGGAGAGCCAGCTCAAACAAAAGCAACCGCTAACGCCTATCCTTCCCGTAATTGTGTATCATGGCAATCGACGCTGGAAACAGCGGACTGTGCCCGATTATTTTTCACCCATTGATCAAACGCTACTGGCGTACCTGCCCGCGTTCGATTACCTGCTGATCGACCTGTCGACGCTCTCTGACGAACGACTACCAACATTGCGATCCGACTACGCCCGGCTGACAGCTATTCTTTTACAAAACAGTCGCCGGAAACGTTAACTAACGCGCCTACTCGACACCTTTGCCGATGTTGTCCGCCGATTGATAGAAACACCCGCCGGAGAGCGGTTCGTTGGAACGGGTTTTCTCTATTTGTCGTACACCGCCGACTTGACCAAAGTTGAACTATTTGGTATCTTTAACCGTATTTCTGCACAAACCGAATCTTCTACCATGACAGTCGCCGAAGAATTGATACAGGAAGGGCGTGAACAGGGTCGTCAGCAAGCCATGACAGTTGCCGAAGAATTGATACGGGAAGGACGTGAGTTGGAGCGTCGCCAGGTAATGGCTGCAACCGAAGAATTGATACGGGAAGGACGCGAGTTAGAGCGTCGCCAGATAATGGCTGCAGCCGAAGAATTGATTCGACAAGAGCGTCGCCAGGATAAGATCAAGTTCATTAAGGCTATGGTGAATTTGAACCTTGATGCCGCTACGATTGCCTCGGCAGCCGAACTGCCTCTGGCCGAAGTAGAGGCTATTATAGATGAAATTAATGGTACTCAGGCCACATAAGGTTTGCGCTGGTTCATCCATGTGCCAAAGCGAACCACAGCGGTTCGCTTTTTTGTTGCCTCTTATACAGAGCGCTACGATACTAGACAGTCGATGCCGTCTATTTCCTTATCTTTGCACTTATTTTTTAACCGCGCGAGCGGCTTTGTAGAAGTACGAAGCTGATTCGGGCGTCCGATCCTGTCAGACGTGAAGTATCAACAATATGAGTCCCTCGATTACGCGAAGATCGCGGCCGAGGTCTTGACCTACTGGAATCAGAATCAGGTTTTCGAACAGTCCATCGCTGTCCGCGAAGGAAAACCCAGCTATACGTTTTACGAAGGTCCACCTTCGGCGAATGGAACGCCGGGTATCCACCACGTGATGGCCAGGTCGATAAAGGATATTTTTTGCCGGTACAAAACGCTCAAAGGCTTTCAGGTTGAACGGAAAGGCGGCTGGGATACCCACGGTCTGCCCATTGAACTGCAAGTCGAAAAAGAACTGGGCATCACCAAAGATGACATCGGCAAACCCGAATCGGAAGGCGGTATCAGCGTGGAGGAATACAACCGCAAGTGCCGCGAAACGGTCATGCGCTTCACCGACCAGTGGAACAGCCTGACCGAGAAAATGGGCTATTGGGTCGACCTCGAAAACCCGTATATCACCTACAAAAACGAGTACATCGAGTCGGTTTGGAACCTGCTCAAGAATCTATACGACAAAGGCTTACTCTATAAAGGGTATACCATTCAGCCGTATTCGCCCAAGGCTGGTACGGGTCTGAGTTCGCACGAGTTGAACATGCCCGGCACCTATAAGGACGTTCGCGATACAACCATTGTGGCCCAGTTTAAGGTGAAGCCCAGTGGCAAGTCAGGCTTTCTTTTTTTTGACTCCAGCGATGCCGACATCTATATTCTGGCCTGGACAACCACGCCCTGGACGCTGCCCGCAAACTCAGCCCTCACCGTTGGTGCCAACATCGACTATGTGATGGTGAAGACGTTCAATCCGTACACACACATTCCGGTGCATGTCGTGCTGGCCAAAAACCTGGTGGGGCGGTGGTTTAACGAGAAAGGTCAAGTTGACAGCGTAGGTAGTCCTGCCTTCGACGTGTACCTGCCAAACGATAAAGTAGTCCCCTGGACCATCGTTTCGGAGTTCAAAGGGCAACATCTGGAAGGCATCGAGTATGAACAATTGATGCCGTATGTGACGCCCGAAATGTCTGCGTTCCGGGTCATTCTGGGCGATTTCGTTACGACCGAAGACGGTACGGGTATCGTACACACCTCGCCAACCTTTGGGGCCGATGACTTCCGGGTGGCGCAGGCTGCGGGCATCCCGCCCATCATGGTGAAGGACGAAACCGGCAAAGATGTCCCCATTGTGGATAAACACGGCCAGTTTGTGAAGGAAATCGGCGAGTTTGGGGGGCGGTATGTTAAGGAAGAATATTACTCGGATGAGGAGCGCGAAGACCCGGAGTTCAAACCGACCGACGTGCTCATCGCCATCAAGCTGAAAGAAGAGAATAAAGCCTTCCGGGTCGAGAAATACGAACACCCCTACCCGCACTGCTGGCGCACTGACAAACCGATCCTGTATTACCCGTTGGATAGTTGGTTTATCCGCACGACGGCGAAAAAAGACCGGCTCGTTGAACTGAACAAAACCATCAACTGGCAACCCGAAAGCACCGGTACCGGCCGCTTCGGCAACTGGCTCGAAAACCTCGTCGACTGGAACCTCAGCCGCAGCCGTTTCTGGGGAACTCCCCTACCGATCTGGCGTAGCGAATCGGGCGAAGAAGTATGCGTGGGATCAATTGAGGAATTAGGCAAACTAGCCTCAACAGCTATTGAGTCAGGACTACTTTCAGACGAGCAACTGGGAAAAAACAATGCTTTTGTCACTAAATTATTAGCAAACAAACTCAACTCTGAAGTTGAGTTTGACCTCCACCGTCCGTACGTCGATGAAATTTATTTCGTTTCAGAAAGCGGTCAGGTTATGCAGCGCGAATCCGACCTGATCGACGTTTGGTTCGATTCGGGCGCGATGCCGTATGCACAATGGCACTATCCGTTCGAGAATCAGGACGTTTTCCAAAAGGCGTTTCCTGCTGATTTTATCTCCGAAGGCGTTGACCAGACGCGGGGCTGGTTCTTCACGCTCCACGCGATTTCGGTGATGCTGTTCGATTCGGTAGCGTTCAAAAATGTAGTATCGACGGGTCTTGTGCTGGACAAGAACGGCAACAAAATGTCGAAGCGGCTGGGTAACGCCGTTGACCCGTTCGAAACGCTGGCCAAGTATGGCGCCGATGCCACGCGCTGGTACATGATTACAAACGCCGAGCCCTGGGACAACCTGAAGTTTAACACCGATGGCATTGGCGAAGTGCAACGGAAGCTGTTTGGCACGCTGTCGAACACCTATAATTTCTTTGCGCTCTACGCCAATCTGGACCAGTTTACGTTTGCCGGGCGCACCGTTCCCGTAGCCGAACGTTCTGAACTCGACCGCTGGATCTTGTCCAAGCTGCAATCACTGATCCTGGAAGTGGAACAGCAGTTTGACAGCTATAACCCAACCAAAGCGGGCCGGGCCATTCAGGATTTTGTCAACGACCAATTGTCCAACTGGTATGTTCGGTTATCACGCCGACGCTTTTGGGCCGGGGCATCGGATGCAGGTGAGTTAACTACCGACAAGCGGGCCGCTTACGAAACCCTGCACGAATGCCTGAGTACCGTGTCGCAGTTGATGTCGCCTATCGCGCCGTTCTACGCCGATTGGCTTTATCGCAATCTGAACGAAGGCGCAACGTCAGTCCATCTGACCAATTTTCCGGAAGGCGACCAAAGTCTGATTGACAGCGAACTGGAGCAGTCGATGGACCTGGCGCAACGGGTTTCGTCGCTGGTTCACTCTCTGCGCAAAGGTCACAAGCTGAAAGTTCGTCAACCGCTGAGCCGTGTACTGGTTCCGGTATTGAACGCCGATACCCGCCGTCAGATCGAGCACGTCAGCCCGATCATTATGTCGGAGGTGAACGTGAAAGCAGTTGAGTTTGTAGACGATGCCAGTGGCATCCTCAAGAAGAAAGTGAAGCCAAATTTCAAAGCCCTCGGCCCAAAATTCGGCAAGCAGATGAAGGAGGTTGCAGCAGCTATCACCGCCATGACGCCAAACCAGTTGAAAGAACTGGAACAGGTAAACAGCTTACAATTAGGCCCCTTTAATTTACAGCTAACGGATGTTGAGATAGTAACCGAAGACATTCCGGGCTGGCTCGTGGCAAGTGAAAGTGGCCTAACCGTAGCCCTGGATGTAACGTTGACCGACGAACTACGTGGCGAGGGAATTGCCCGCGATTTTGTAAACCGGATTCAGAACCTGCGTAAGGACCGCGATTTTTCGGTAACGGATAAGATCCGAATTGTGCTGGAAGTTGATCAGACTACTGACTCGGACGTTCTTCTAGCTAAAGCCATTGAAAGCAACAGCGACTACATTCGGCAGGAAGTACAGGCTATTTCACTCGATCTAGTTAGCGATTTGAATGGAACCTCTACTGTAGCCGAAATTGAAATGGACGAATTTCAGTTACGTCTTAGCGTCAATCTCGCTTAAGCAGTTACAAATTCACTTTAGAAGAAGCCAGCCTTGCACTAAGGGTGGCTTTTTTTATGATGTTGTTTGTATACAAATTCACTACACTTGTCCCCATAAATAGGTTACTTGTTACATACGGGTATCCAGCGGCATAAATCTTGTACATAAATGACTATGTTTACCCGAACCAGGGCGAATTCACTTTGTACTAGCCTGTTACGGCAATGTGCCACTCATCCATATACCGCTTTGATAGACTATTTACGCACTACATTACACTCATTTGTTAACAACTACCAGGCCGTTATGTGGCGGCTTCGCGAGTGTTCACTCAATGACGAACAGTTAGGCATTGCTGTTGGGTTAAGTGGCAATGCCATTCGGAATAGACGTACAAAGCCAGATCTCTGGAAACTATCAGATGTTGAACGACTGGCAACTCATTTCACGCTGCCCGTGACAGTTTGTGTTCAGCTACACCACGTGCTGCATGAATTACCGGCTTATCTGAGAAACCTTTCTCCAGAAGAACGACGGCGTCTGGAACGGCAACTTCTTTTTAAAGTACCTCAATTAGAATCCTATAACCATAGCGACTGGCCGGTTCGGTATCTGCTTAAGATGCATCAGGGACTACTCAATACTGCGTAAGGAAGACACCGTATTTTAGATAAATGTATACTGGGTAGGATGTTCTTATTGGTGAACGTAATTTTACGGTGAACCCACCCGTCACCAAATGAAATTTATTCTCTACTTACTCATAATTCCGCTTTTTCTGGTTGGCCGATCCTCTAAAGCCCAATCAACTAAACTTGTTAGAGGACCTTATCTACAGGTTGTTACGCCAACATCTATCTGTATACGCTGGCGAACAGATGTACCAACGACAGGCCGGGTTTGGTTTGGCCCATCGGCAAGTCAGTTAACTGACAATCTCCGCGAGTCGCAGCCAGCTCTTGAACATAACCTGACCTTAACAGGACTACAGCCCGCAACCCGGTATGCATACGCAATCGGCCACGACGAAACTCAATTGACAAACGGGCCCGATTATTACTTCAAAACAGCAGTACCTGCCGGAGATATGCGCCCCCTGCGTTTCTGGGTGCTGGGTGATTTCGGCTGTGGTTTAGACAACCAGCGAAACGTTTATCAGGCTTATCTTAAAGCCACAGCTAACCGCCCCGCCGACTTGTGGCTGTGGCTGGGCGATAATGCTTATTCGTATGGTCTGGAGGAGGAATATCAACGCTATGTATTTTCGGTTTACCCACAAACCCTACGCAACACAC
>CAXTJJ010000084.1:0-14916 GCA_964244155.1 uncultured Spirosoma sp. | reverse complement strand
GACCGCTTCAGTTCCCATTTATATAGCCAATCGCCAGAATCGCCGATGCTGGTTGAAGCCGTACCCGCCCAGTATACTGATGATAGTCCAGTGCTCGATGGCTATTTATTACTTCAGCATTATTTCGAAAATCTGTTCACCCGCGATGCTCGTGTCGTTGCTTTAGGTGAAGATGTGGGACAGATTGGCGACGTAAACCAGGGCTTTGCCGGGTTGCAGGAAAAATTCGGCGAAATACGCATTACCGATACCGGCATTCGCGAAACCACGATTATCGGTCAGGGTATTGGCATGGCTATGCGCGGCCTTCGTCCGATAGTTGAAATTCAGTATTTCGATTACGTCTACTATACCTTAGCTACGCTGACCGACGATCTGGCGACATTGCAGTACCGCACGAAAGGTGGTCAGAAAGCACCGCTCATTGTGCGCACACGTGGACACCGATTGGAGGGTATCTGGCATTCGGGCTCCCCAATGGGCACTATGCTCAGTAGTTTGCGTGGGCTTCATATTCTGGTGCCTCGTAATATGACGCAGGCGGCTGGCTTCTACAACACACTAATTAAAGGCGATGATCCCGCTTTGCTAATCGAATCGCTGAATGGCTATCGCTTAAAAGAAACGCTCCCAACAAATCTGGATGAGTTTTGCGTACCACTGGGTGTCCCCGAAATTCTGCGTGCCGGTTCTGATGTGACCGTTATAACCTATGGTTCGATGTGCCGGATTGTGCTCGATGCTGCCAATCAACTGGCATCAATGGGTATTAATGTCGAAGTAATTGATGTACAGACTTTATTACCGTTTGATGTACATCAAATGATTGTTGATTCTATCAAAAAGACCAATCGGGTGTTATTCGCCGATGAGGATGTTCCCGGTGGTGCGTCGGCCTATATGATGCAGCAGGTTATTGAAGGCCAGAATGCCTACCGATTTTTAGATTCAGCCCCAGCCACTTTATCGGCCAAAGCGCACAGACCTTCTTATGGTTCCGACGGGGATTATTTCTCGAAGCCAAACGTTGACGATGTAATCGAGACCGTCTACGCCATCATGAGCGAAGCCGAACCAGAACGGTTTCCTGCTATTTAATTTTGACTGAGGGAGTGATAGAATAAACGGTATACCGTTACGGTGAATAAGAACTATGTTCCATTCGCTCATTCACTCATTCGCCCATTCACTCATTCAGCTAATGTCATACTTCAAGGACATACAATCGGGTATAAGGACAACAATTAAGGGGCTAAGCCTTACGTTGAGGCACCTTCGGCATGCCATAAAGCGCCGGACGCCCGAGGGGATAGAAAATGCTAATTATTTTGATTTTCAAAATGGGTTAGTTACCCTTCAATACCCCCACGAGCAATTACCCATTCCTGATAATGGTCGCTACCAGCTTCGCAATGAGATCGAGGATTGTATCGTTTGTGACAAATGCGCCAAAATTTGTCCGGTCGATTGTATCACCATCGACGCGATTAAAGCTACCGAAGAAGTAGGACGAGCCTCAGATGGGTCGCCTATTCGTTTGTATGCGGCCAAATTTGACATTGACATGGCAAAATGCTGCTACTGCGGCCTTTGTACGGTAGTTTGCCCAACCGAGTGCCTGACAATGGACAAGAAATTTGATTACAGCGAATTCGATCTGGGTAAGCTGACCTATCATTTTTCTGAATTGACACCGGAACAGGCCGATGAAAAACGCGCCTTATATGAGCAATACGTCCGGGAGAAAGAGGAAGCCAAAGCGGCTCAACCAGCTGCCAAAGCCGTAACGACTCCCCAGGCTCCCGAAGCGGGTGCTGTAGCACCCAAACGACCCGTATTCAAGCCAACGGCTAAACCGAGCGTTCTGGCTCCCCCGCCAGCCGAACCAGCCAATTCCGAAGGGTCATCCATTGAACATCCATTGACGGATGCTACGCCGGACGAAATGCAGCAAATTGCGCAGGGTGGTCTGGAAACGGTAAAGCGTCCGGTGTTTAAACCGACACAAAAGCCTGTAGTCAAGGTAACGGATGTACCTACCGATGAAACGCCAACAGTAATTCCTGAGCCTTCGGAGAAGCCAGACGTTCCTAAGATAGTGGCAAAGCCTGCCGGTTTTCGTCCAACCATGAAACCCCCGGCCGCGAAGCCAGCCGAGTCTGCCCCAGACGCGCCGGTAAGTGACGAAGTACCGAAGCCAAAGCCTGCTTTCAGGCCCACCATGAAACCGCCCAAAACTGCGGAAACAGAATCGAAAGATGAACCCGAAGCACTCGGAAATACGGAGACGCCAAAGCCAAAACCGGCCGCTTTCAGACCAACCATGAAGCCAGTCAAACCGGTTGAACCTGAGTTGGACGAGAAGCCTGAGCCCCCCAAGCCGAAACCAACTGCTTTTCGGCCAACCATGAAACCAACGCCAGCCGCCCCGAAGCCTGTAGAAGAAAGCCCTTCAGTAGAAAGTAACGCTACTGATTCAGCGCCAACGGTTGAAACGCCGAAGGAGCCAATCGTTGAGCCGGTAAAGCCTAAAACACCAGCTTTCAGGCCAACGATGAAGCCCAAACCGAAACCCAACGACGAAGCATCTGACTAATTAACTCTAGCAAAAAACAGTGATTCAAGTTGCCTTCTATGCCTTTTCGGCGCTGACGCTTGTTGGCGCACTGGCCGTTTTGCTTACCCGTAATGTACTTTATGCGGCTTTCTTTCTATTGCTGACCTTGTTTGGTGTAGCGGGCTTGTTTGTGCTGGCAAGTGCCGATTTTCTGGCTATTGCACAGATTATGATCTACGTAGGTGGCGTACTGGTACTAGTAATTTTTGGTATCATGCTCACCCATAAGCCTGAACGGCCAACAGATATGAACAGTCAGCTACCGAACCGAATTACGTCGCATAATAGAGTTGGGGCAGGAGCGGGCTGGATCATTGCGCTGCTTGTTACGGGGAGCTTATTTATAGCCTTGTCTACATTATTGGCCCGCGCCAACTTCACTATACTTAGTCGCCCTGTTGGCTGGCAAAGCACTATGAATACGATTGGCAAACAACTCATGACGGAGTATGTAATACCGTTTGAAATTGCCGGAATTCTGCTGCTGGCGGCCCTTGTGGGTGCCACCTATTTAGCGGCTCCACCCATTAAATCGTCCCGAAATGCAACCCGTTGACAGTCATTTATTTTTACTGGTGGGCGCGGCCCTCTTTAGCATTGGGCTGGCCGTGGTGCTGCTCAAACGCCACGCCATTGTCGTGTTGATGGGTATCGAATTGATGCTCAATGCGGTGAATATCAATTTGGTAGCCTTTAGTCAATACGATCCGGATCGTCTGCAGGGGCAGATGCTGAGTTTATTCGTCATGGTTGTTGCTGCTGCCGAATCAGCGATTGCACTGGCCATTGTCCTGCAGGTTTACCGTCATTTCCGCACGGCGCAATTAGATGAGTTGAACGAACTCAACTATTGATCAACTCACGGATGAGTCAATGTGGCGCGTTGGTTAAAAATAGCTTGGCAATTAGTCAGCCTTCCCGCTACCGCTTCAGCATTTTGATCAGGAAATTAGGAACGAATCGGCCCAACCGCCGAACAGATAACGGAAGCGTAAACCGTTTGGCATAGCCTTCATTATCATACGCAAGGTTTTGGTTGAAATAGGTATTAGGCACTGGTTGACCCGTTGCGATATTGGTGATTTTACGAACGTAGAGTTTATCAATAGCTGAGTCAGAACGCAGGGGGGTGTAATAAACGCAATTTTCGAAGAAATAATGTGTCACCTGGCTATGGCGCGATGAGCCGGGCGTCAGAATTTTTTCGCCCCCGTGCAACAGGTTCGCCGACCAGATAATTGCCTTGCCTTTAGGCATGTTCAGCGTCTCTTTGGTTAAGCCGTGTGCCTCAATAATTTCACCGAGCCGTTCTTCGTATTGCTTGTAGGTGCCGCCATAAATCTCTTCCACCGTTTGGGCCTCTGACCCTTTCAAGCCCATGTCGATCAGGTCATAAAAAGGTAATTTGTGGCTGCCTGGATAGTAATGGAGCGGCCCATTATCATCGCGCACATCTTCAAGAGCGACCCATACCCCGCACATAAACCGTTGAGGAATAGAGTTAAAGTGAATAGAATCGGAGTGGGTGCGCTGTTGGGTGCCAACGGGGAAGTTGAGCGTTTGGAAGGGGATTGGCTCACGCCGATAGAGCAGACGCAGCATCTCCATTATTTTGGGCGCAGTAGCGATCTGACGTACTGCCGGAACGGTCTGCCAGGCGTCTTGTTTCCGAAGCTCATCGCCATACAATGGCTGAACACCTGCCAGAGCTGCATCGAGAATCGACTCATTAATCTCCGGGTCGAAGATTAGGTAACCATTCTCGGCATATTGCCGCATTTGCTCGGCCAGTGCCGGATCAAGATTGGCCTGCTGAAGTTCCTTGTTGAAAAACGGTGATTCGACCCAGGGGAGATTAATTGATTGAGTAGTAGTGGACATACTTACAGGGATTAGGAGCGATTGAACAAATCTACTAAAAAGCGCTTAGGAATGACTATTGACTCATTTGCTTACCCAGCGGATAATCGGGATATTTGCGACCAATTCTGACTGACGACGAATGCTCGCCGATATCCCCCACCTGTTTACTCTACTAATGGCTTCCGTGCTGGGGCTCCCCTTTGCCGGATTCCTGATACTGACTGGCGCCAATCGCCGAACGGCTGGTTCTATAGCCATTCTATTCACGGGTATAGGTCTAGCCTTATCGGTGTTTCTGGCGGTAAACGTAGCTGAACATCCAATTGTGATGCAGACAGACTGGGCAACGCTGTCGGGTGTATCGTTTGACTTTAGCTTACGCCTGGATGCGCTTGCTGCGTTGATGCTTGCACTGGTGCACTTCGTGGCGTTACTCGTACAGATTTATTCACTTTCTTACCTGCACGACGAGGCTAAGCTACGTCGATACTTTTCCTATCTGCAGTTATTTGTCGGTGCCATGCTCGGCATTGTGCTGGCCGGTAATCTGCTGGTGATGTATGCTTTCTGGGAGCTGGTGGGATTGGCATCGTATCTGCTTATTGGTTTTTATGCTGAACGTCCTGCTTCGTCGAAAGCGGCTCAGAAAGCATTTCTGATGAATCGGGTTGGCGATGTTGGTTTTCTGATCGGCATTTTCCTGACGTATTATCAATTTGATACGCTTGACTTCGAGGCACTAGCTGTTATTGGCGGACAGGCAGTGTTACCAACGGCACTGGGTTTATGCCTGTTTATGGGCTGTGTTGGCAAATCGGCACAGTTCCCGTTATTAACCTGGCTTCCTGATGCAATGGAAGGCCCTACGCCCGTCTCGGCACTGCTTCATGCGGCTACGATGGTGGCTGCCGGTATTTTTCTATTGGCCCGAATCCATCCGCTTCTCTCGCCCGATGCTCTGGTCGTGGTTACGGTAATTGGCACCATCACTACGTTGTGGGGGGGATACTCAGCTCTTTTTCAAACAGACATCAAAAAAGTGCTTGCCTTCTCAACCGTGTCGCAACTTGGCTTGATGGTGGCTGCTATGGGAACGGATAATGTGAGTGGGGCTATGTTTCATTTATTAACCCACGCCTTTTTCAAAGCCGGCTTGTTCCTGAGCGCAGGGGCTGTTATCCATGCTGTTCATACCCAGAACATGCGGCAGATGGGTGGCTTGCGAAAAATTTTGCCTACAACCTTTGTGACGTATACAATCTGTGCGGCTGCCCTGTCAGGGCTACCCTTCTTTTCTGGTTTTTTGTCAAAGGAAGCTATTCTGGGCGGTGCTTTCAGTTGGGCTGGTGCGCAAAGCAATGGTCTGGCTTATTGTATTCCTGTATTACTTTTGTTGTCATCTGGCCTGACAGCCCTGTATATGGCCCGGCAATGTCAGCTGATTTTTTTTGGTAATTACCGAAACGAAGAGGTGCCGGTAAGACAGGCTCACGAACCAGACTGGCTCATGCGCGGGCCGGTTGTGCTGCTGGCCGGGCTATCGGTTTGGGCATGGTTCTCGGTCAATCCGCTTTCGGGCCATGACAGTTGGTTCTTTAAGATATTGCCCGCCCATGAAGATGTGGGTTTCTGGTGGCTGGCCCCGGTATCCATCGGCCTTGTGTTGCTGGGTGGCTGGCTAGGGTTTACAATGCGGGAGCCAAAAGCTGCCTATAGCTATGTTCGTCTTTCAGTTGACTACGGATTTTTAGATTTCTTTTACAAGGTGTTCGTTATAAAACCAACCCTGCGACTGGCCGCCTTCCTGAACCGAACCGACCATCGTGTGGTGGATGGGATCGTTAACGGTGCGGGTGTAAGTACTGTTGTTATAGCCCATATTACGAGTGGGTTTGACCGCCTGGGTGTTGATGGAGTCGTAAATGGGGTCGCCTGGCTGGCTGGCTGGGCGGGCCAGCTAACACGATCCATCCAAAACGGTCGTGTACAGTCGTACATCACGGCAGCTGTGGTTGGTTTGTTACTAGTACTTTGGTGGTTGCTTTAACGTCTCTGACAGCATGAGGCTGTCGTAACTATAGACCGACAGCATGCCGGGTGGCCGGTGCCATGCTGTCGGGGACAAATATGATTCTTTCGTTACTCATTTTTATTCCTTTAGTCGGCTCGCTCGTCGTGGCGTTGTTACCAGAGAGCCTTAGCCCACAGTTTCGGCAGATTGCCCTGGCTGTAACACTGGCTGAAGTCGTGCTGGCAGGTTTGGCTTATGCCGGATTCGATAGCACCGTTGGGGGCTATCAATTACTCGAACAGGCTAACTGGATCACGCTGCCTCTTGGCAAATTGGGTATTGCTTCCATTGACTACCTGCTGGGCGTCGATGGTATCAGCCTGCCATTAGTCGTATTGTCGGCGGTAGTGATGCTGATAGGTGTAGTCTCTTCATGGTCAATGACACACCGGCAGAAAGGGTACTATTCGCTCTATCTGTTGCTGACGGGTACGATTATGGGCTGCTTTGTCGCGCTCGATTTCTTCCTGTTTTTCCTGTTCTTTGAGTTTATGCTCCTGCCGATGTATTTCCTGATCGGCTTGTGGGGTGGCCCACGGCGGGAGTATGCATCCATTAAATTTTTCCTGTACACGCTGCTTGGTTCGTTGCTGATTTTATTGGTAATGATCGGGCTGTATTTATCAGTCATGGACCCCGTTAGTACCGCCGTAGCCGCTGGAATCGTGGCTGATTCATCGGCTGTGACCGATGAGGTCATCCGAACGGTACAGGCGTATCTGCAAAGCGGGCAATTAAACTCAGCGCAGGTTGTTCATACCTTCGATATGCGTTACCTCGCCGATGGGGGCAACTACCTGCCCGATGCTTTCCTAAATCCTGCAACTGAGCCAATCGTATTGGGGCTCCCGGCTCGGATGCTGGCGTTTTGGGCCATCTTTATTGGATTTGCCATTAAATTGCCTATTGTGCCCCTGCATACCTGGCTGCCCGATGCACACGTCGAAGCACCTACACCCGTATCCGTTGTTTTGGCGGGCGTACTGCTTAAAATTGGTGGTTATGGGTTTCTGCGAATTGCCTGGAACTTCTTCCCCGATGGGGCTGCGGAATATGCCTCAATACTGGCCGGTCTGGGTGTATTATCTATTGTGTATGGTGGCCTGAATGCGCTGGCGCAGAGCGATCTTAAAAAAATGATTGCCTACTCGTCTGTATCACACATGGGGTTTGTCTTACTGGGCGTGGCCTCGTTAACCGCCGAAGGCATCAATGGAGCAGTTTATCAGATGGTGAGTCATGGCGTGCTATCGGCTATGCTCTTTCTGATTGTCGGGGTTGTATACGACCGCACCCACGACCGACGAATCGACTCATATCGTGGTCTGATGCAAGCGATGCCAACTTATACAACTCTGACGGCCATCGCCTTCTTTGGTTCGCTGGGTTTACCGGGCTTCTCCGGGTTTGTTGGTGAGTTGTTTACGCTAATGGGTAGCTTTCAGTCAGAATGGATACCCGGCTGGCTCACAGCGGTTGCCACAACGGGGATCTTATTGGCAGCAGCTTATTTCCTCTGGACGCTCCAGCGCATGTTTTTCGGCTCGTTATGGGTACGACCTTCTGAGACAGGAGCGGGGTTGACCAGCACACTTACCGATTTGACCGCCCGCGAAAAACTCATGCTTATTCCACTGGGAGTTTTGGCCCTGATCTTGGGTTTGTTCCCAAATCTGATTTTTGATCTTACGAATACAACCGTAGCGCAGTGGCTGGTGAAGTTTTCGGTGGAGTAAGAATACCACGTCTACTTATCCCGTTTAAAATCAGCCATCAGGTCAAGAAAGGCTAAGCCGACTTCGCGTAGATGGGGATTGCCATTTTTGGCAATTAAGGCGCAATGATACAGTAATTCTTCCTCTGTGTCCCGAAATGAATCGTCTAAGCGAATATAATCACTAGCTGCGAAATGGTCATACCAGCAATTGAATTTTCGCCAGCGGGCCTCATGCTTCTTATCTGCTGTGTCGCAAATGAAAATGGTAATTGTTAGACTGCTATTCTGGTAAAAATCGTTGATGATTGCGGCCACAGTTGGTGCAATAAGTGCGTCGAGTGGTGGTCGGCGGTTCGTGGGATTATCGGCTACTTTGATGACTAATTCGACAATCTCATCAGCGATGACAAAACCTTCACCAAATAGATAAGGCGTTGGCTTAAATTGGATTTCGTAAATGATACCCTTTATCGTATCAAAGAGATAACTATTATGGCTGCCTCCTGCAAAATTGAAGTTATAACTGGACGATAGGGGTTCCTCTTCGTTCATTCTCTGCCTTTAGTTTAGCTACAGCCGCCTGAATCAGCGGGTCGGTATGGAAATTATCGACTATATCTTGTTCAGCCTGCCGCTTATCGGCGATTAATCGCTTCATAATGGCTACGGCACGCTCGTGCTTCGTAAGTGTTAAAGCGGTTTGTGTAGCTATTGGTTGCTGGTTCGTTTCCATTTGTAATTGAGTCGTTTCAGGTAAAGATAAAAAACAAACAACTTAAAAACGCTTAGGCGCTCCTGCAGGTTCACTTCCCATATTTCCTGCGTCGAGCAACCTGCCACATAAAGCCTATTATGCCCACCAGCGCCAGCGGGCCTAACAGGTTCAGTAATTGCCAGCCAGTGCGGTTAGCATCGACCTTTATTTTGTCTAACGGACGGAGTATTACAGTGCGGGCACGGGCTGCAATCACGCCGTTTGGATCAACCAAATAATCAATGGCGTTGAGTGCGAAGTCTTTGTTGGCGAACGTATTTCGCGTAAACCGGTCGAAACCGAGCGGATATGGCGCGTTGCGTTTATAATCGACATCATTCACGATCAAATCGCCATCGGAGCAAATCAGCACGCGCGATGCAACGCCTTCGGCCCGGAAGCCTGCCGCGCGCGGGTCGCCCGGTAAAATCCGGTTCGCAAACAACGATTGGAATCGCCCTTCAAGCAGGCACCCAATAATTTTGACGCCTTCATTATACGTTTTGGGGTCGGGTTGCTGACGGGCTTCGTTGTAAGAAATTAACGCTGGAGCCTTTAGCACCTTTGTGTAGGCAGAGGTTAATAGTAAAGGTGTCTTTTGAATACCCGGTGCTCGTACTGTATCAAGTGTGCTGGTAAATCGGGCTAACACCGCATCGAGATTGCGTACAATAGGGTTTCCCGACGAGCCGAAATTGTTGATCAGCGGGTAAAACCGCCAGGGAACCAGTTGAATATTCGGCTTGTCGCCCAGGTTGCCCACATTGAGCGGAATGGGAGCACAGTAATAATCTTTTACCACATCACGATTGAGCCGAACGCCCCAACGGAAAAATAAATCGTCAAGGTTGAGGCTAATCGGCTGGGCGTAGGTGCCCTCGTTATTGACGCTGTCTACGCGCTGGCCATCCACAAAAAATAAAGCCCGGCCACCATTCACGACAAACTGATCGAGTTTGAAAATTGCTTCTTCCGAAAAAGGTTTGTCGGGTTTGGGTACCAGTATGACATCCAGACCGGCAATGGGGCCGGGTTTGGTCATGTCAATAAAAAACAGATCATAGTTTTGCTGCACGGAAGCCAGCAAATCGGCGAAACGCGAGGGCGGTACCTGTGTATGATCGTAGAGCAGGCCCACGCGCCGACGGCTGCCTTCGGTTTGGGTCAACTTCCGAATGGCCGAAGCCAGTTGAAACTCAACACCTTCGTAGGATTGGTTAAGCTGTTCTTCGGGCGAAGCTGCTTTGTTGCCTTTCAGGAACTGAACAGCTGTTTCCTGACCTTTATACGAAAGTATGGCACCCGGGAATACCAGCTTTTCAGTACGTTTCCCGCCTTCGCTGGCAAACAAATTCGTAGGCAATAAGCCCTTTTGTTGCAGTTTATCAATGAATTTGTTCTTCTCCTCAACATTCGTAATGAGAGCAGGGTCGATGAATCGGTATGTAACGGTTTTGCCGGCACGAGCCTCAAACTCATCCAACGTTTCCCGAACAGCATTTTCGAGCCGTTTAAAACCCGGTGGCAGATCGCCCGTGAGGTAAACATCGACATGGATGTCGTCTGGAAGGTCGGCCAGCAGATGCTGAGTTGCCTCAGACAGGGTATAGCGTTTTTCCTGCGTTAAATCGAGCCGAAAAAAAACAAAGGCCGACAGTACATTGACGGCAAGTAACGCAGCAAGAATAAACAGGGGACGCAGGGAAGCGGATTTCATACGTGACGTTAACGAACAACCAGGCCGAAATGGTCTTTAGCGACGGTAAAGAACTCAGCCTATATATTCTTAATTCAATCGCTGTTCAGAAATGGCAGTCAGGTTAATGGCTTTTGCATCCTCCTGAGCCGCCTGAAGCGAGTCTAAGGTATCGGGTTTGATACCCAGTTGTTTCATGAGTCGGTATTGGCAGGATTCAATGTAAGTTAACCGGGCCAGAATTTGACTCATTCGGGCCTCCTGCTCGTCCTGTCGTTTGAGTATGTAAGCCGTTCTTTCTTCCAGTTCAGTCAGGCGTTCTTTTTCTCGGTCAGTCATAGTCGTTTACGGTGAGAGTTAAGGAGGCAAGTTAGTATTTTTTTTGATTGGCTTTTTACCCTAGAATCCCCCTCTGTCGTAGAAACTACGGCGTCTGCTTAGTTTAAGTTCTTGTAAAATGGACGACCGCGCCCGCAAATCAAACGAGTAGTTGCCCGACCGGAAATTATTGCCCGAATAGGGTGTCCAGTTGAAAGCCATTTCCCAACAGTGCAGATCGCGGTTGATACCGATGGTTGTGAGTGTTGGGCTATGGTATTGAAAATCATAGCCCGTATTGATCGTCACCTTCCATTTAGGTGTCAGGCTCAAATCGCCGGTCAATGTAAGTGCCTGAATAACCTGCGATTGTTCCGGCGTCAGTCTTGTCAGACCGAATGTGTAGCTCACATTCATGGACCAGGGGACGTTGAAATCCACATACAACTCGGGGTTGCTGTTGATAGCCTTCATCGTCGCGTCGGATGCGTTTGGACTCACTTTCTTTTTGTCGGCCTGTTTTGGTGCAAAGCGAGCGCTCACGTAGGCCTGCAAATTGGTCATTCTTAATAGCCCCTGTCCCGCCTGAAACGCGTATAAATTTGGAACCCGCGTATACTGCTGATTGATATAAGGCTCCTGCGCATTCAATGCCAGTATAGACGGCGAGAAGGACAGCGGTGTCAGCGACGAATACGTTGTCGGAAAGTAGTATTGGGCTGTTCCGCCATAGGGTCGTTCCGCATACGGATCGAAGGTAGACGAGAAGTTGAAACTAATATTTTTGAAAATCTGCGTGTTGGCACTCAGCGAAATGGGTGATAGTTTGTAGTCTGGTGCCAGCAAGTTATAGCTGCCGTTGATACTCAGGTTATCAAAAATAGGAATCTTCTTAAACTCTTGCCCCGATGAATCGCTGCGGGTACGGACTTTCATTTCCAGCTGGTTCACAATACCAAAGGTAATAAATGCCGACTGCGTACTCGACGCACTACCTGATGTGCCACCCAATCCCCGGAACACCGACAGGGTGCGACGATAAAGGGGTAAGTTTGCCAGCGACCCCACGGCGGGTAGTACCTCAA
Source organism: uncultured Spirosoma sp. (assembly GCA_964244155.1). Classification (GTDB taxonomy): domain Bacteria; phylum Bacteroidota; class Bacteroidia; order Cytophagales; family Spirosomataceae; genus Spirosoma. Next base: position 2,795 of record CAXTJJ010000084.1, on the reverse strand, counting down.
ACTGACCAAAAGAAGGATTCGTAAAATCAGGTACGTAACTGAATGAAATAGACGGTGCAACTGTGTGTCGAATAGCTTCTATTCGCTTCCCCCGAATAAAGTACGTGCCGTAGAAACGAGTGTTCATACTGGCATTGACCGAGAAATTATACGACGGAAAGAAGCCTTTGGCCGTATCGATTCGTACTGCATCCCGGTCGGGCGAATACGAATACTTTAGCTTTTTAGTGTAAATATTTCCTTGCAGAGAAAAACCGGGCGTCAGGTTGATGTAGCGAAACAGCTTGACGTTGGGCAGCGAAATAGGTATACTATACTGCGCCTGAAGAACCCGGTTTTGCCAGATCCGGGATGCATTGGCCGCACTGAATGCAATCAGAGTAGGGTCGGGTTCAACGATACCTAATCGTAGATTAGTGGCCCGTCTCAGGCTATCATTGTAGCGCTGTAGCGCATTGACGGTTGTTATTTCGGTAAGAATGGGGAATCCCAAACCTGTTGTATCGACCTGCGTTTTGATGGTGTTATTAACGCCCAGGGACCCACTCACATCTAAACCTACCCGGAAACTTTCGTACCAGCGCCCCGTTCCCCCTTTGAGCGCGAAGGGCGAAATCTGATTTACACCAAAGTTGAAGTTTGTTGATACATCGGTTTTTCCATTTTCTCGAACGCCCGTTATCTGGTTCACCTGGCCAAACTGCTGGTTTACCCGTACGTTAGCACCCGCTCGAACATACTGCCCGAACGTTCGGCTATATTGCACCGATGAACCCGCCACGTTTGAAATATAAGATTGCGTACTGTAGGAGTTGAACTGGTTGTAGCTGTTGCTGCTCACGTTTACGTTAGCTGAAAAACTGCCCCGACCGCGCGGTACTGGTGAGTGCGCCCAGGTAAAGGAAAAGTCATTACGTGGCGTCTGGGTTTTATCAACCCGGTCGCCGGAGCGGTTGCGGTTGAATTGCAGATTCAAACTACCGCTATAGCGATACCGTTTGTTGTAGGCTGATGAAACCCCCAGTCCCCAACTACCCCGTGAATAAATCTGCCCTTTAAATTGAAGCCCCAGATTTTCGTTAACGGCCCAGTAATAACCACCATCGCGAAGGTAAAAGCCCCGCCCGTTGGGTTCCTCGCCATATTGAGGCACAATAATGCCGGATACACCAATCTCTTTCCGTTTGGGGAACGGAAAAAATCCGAACGGTAAACCAATAGGCAACGGAATCTGATTAATGACCAGATTGAAAGGCCCGGCCACTACTTGTGTATTATGGATAACCTTTAATTTACTGGCATTGATGTGAAAGTGGGGGGTTGCCAGATTACAAGTCGTATAAATCGCTTTGCCAATGTAGAGGTTGTCTTCATCGTCTTTCTTAACCGTTTGCCCGCGAATATTGCCCTCACCCTGTTGAGTTATAACGCCCTGAATCCGGCCTTTCCGGGATTTGAAATTATAGCGAATCTCTTTTGCGTCGTATTTTCCTTCCCCATCCTGGAAAATAGGCCGACCAATCAATTTCTTGGCGGTCGAATCATAACGGCCTTTGGCATACACCTCATTGGTGAGGTAATTGAGCCGGATATAATCGGCTTTAAGGGATATTTCGCCGTAAACAACGCTGGCATCACCAAATAATTCAACAGTTCTCCCATCGGCTGAGTAGAATGTTGAATCTTTGGCTTGGTATTTGACTGTAGTCTTAAACGAATCGGCACTTTGAGTCGAGTCTTTTCGGGCTGAATCACTAAGTGCAACCTGTGACGAATCGGCACTGACGGCTGTCTGCTGAGTTGGGCCAGTGGTGCCCTGCGGACGAACTTCATTGGGAGAAACGAGTCCCGGCTTGGCTGGGTCGGGTTTTGTTTGCTTTGCGCGCGTGGCTAAGCTCGTTTGCGAGCGGGGGGAGGTTGTCGTAACCGTTGGGGGCGCGTCTTTTGGCTTGGCTCGATGGAAAAGGTTCGTCAGGAGTTTCGTAACTGCACTTGTCTTTTTGGGCTTTAGTTCGGTCGTGTTGCCAGTTTGTAAGGGTGAATTTGGCAGAGTCTCAACAAAGTCGATGGACAGATTGCCGGACAGTGGCGGCAACTGAACGGGTTTTGGTTGTAACAACGCCAGCGATGGTAGCTTGACAGGGCTGATGAGTGTCGAATCAGGTATGGCCGTTACCCGATTCGTCGGATGAGATCGAACAGCGGGTATGGTTGCCGGGGGAGCGACTGGTGTTGGAAGCGGCTTGATGGGCCGTAAAGTACCCGTACCAAGTCGATTGGGAGTTGAGTAGTTTCTGTTGAGGTTCTGTTCTAACTCGCTTTCCTGATTTGCACCGGCTGGGCTTGTCTGAGAATCGGGCAACGTGACCGAACCCGACGAAGGCCCGACAACCACTCTGCCAGCGGGTTTTTGGGTAGATGCAGGTGGCGGGGTGCTGTCGCTGGCTACTATAGATTTCGAGTCTGGCACCCGCTGTGCCGGAACGGTAGCGGGAGGCAAGCCGCCTTTAGCGGGCTGTGGGGGCGTTGGATTGCTCTGCCCTAATGCGTTACACGCCCAGAGTAGCCAGACAAAGGAGCCTAAAGCCTTTATCCATGTTGGTCGTATTCGCAAGGGCCGCAAAATAAAGTATGCTTTTTTCAGGTTTATTAAAAAAATTATATTTGCCAAAAGACCGTTAAGTCTATGGCTTACAAAGGTATTCACGAACAGTTATCCCGCTACCGCTTTGAAACGTTTTTGGTCGTTAAAAATTATTAAATCAACTGACAGCTCTATTTCGGCCACTTCTCCC
>CAXTJJ010000083.1:0-14925 GCA_964244155.1 uncultured Spirosoma sp. | reverse complement strand
CTCCGTATGAACTTTGGCGAGTTGGAAACCGTGCTGGAAGGCGCCTTCCGACCGGGGCATTTCAACGGGGTTGGTATTGTCGTCGCCAAATTGTTCAACATCGTGCAAGCCGACCGAGCCTATTTTGGTCAGAAGGATTTGCAGCAGGTAGCGGTGATTCGGCGGCTTGTTCGCGATCTTAGTTTTCCGGTTGAATTGATTCGATGCCCAACCGTTCGGGAGAGCGATGGCCTGGCGATGTCGTCGCGCAATCGTAATCTGACCGAACTAGAGCGGGAGCAGGCTACAACCCTGTTTAAAGCACTTACCCTGGCTCATGACTTGCTGATGGAAGGTCATAGCACTGACCAGGCGAAAGCGGCTGTAACGAGCTTATTTGCCGCCAATCCCGATTTCCGGTTAGAGTACGTCGAAGTCGTAAATGCCGACACGCTTCAGGTGGCCAATGAAGTGCTGGCACCGGGGCAAACAGCCATCTGCTTGGCCGCTCATTTGGGAAATGTAAGGCTGATTGATAATTTGGTATTTTGAGCGGTAAAAACTGATAATGGATTTACGGTGCGGGATTCGCTGCAAGCCAGGCTGTTTGAAAAACAAGCGTTGCCCGTTTTTGCAAAATCTCATACACGATTTTATCGGCCGTGTCGGAAGGCTGGTGATAATCAGGGTGTTGGCCATTCGTAAGAATACCGCAGGGATACCAACTTTGGCGAAATTATATTGATCGGAACGGAAAAAATACCCGAGAGGATCGTTTTTAGTATCGTAGCCTCCCTGGTTTAAGGCAAGGTTAACGGATTGCCGATTCGCTGTTTCTACGATTTTTTGAAGACCGCTTTCCTCATTGCCAGTAAGTAAATAGCAATAATCTGGTTTTTTTCGATGCTCATGATCAACCCGGCCCACCATGTCTACATTGAGGTCGCACACGAATTGATCTAGCGGGATTGGACTATTTTTGACAAAATACTGGGACCCCACTAACCCCCCTTCTTCACCCGAAAAGAGGACGAACATAACCGTTCTACGTGGCCTGATACCTAGTTGCGCCAGACTATCGAACACCGCTGCCACGCTCAAAACGGTAGCTTTTCCCGACGCATTGTCGTCGGCTCCATGAAAAGTACGGCTTCCTGTGCGCCCTAAGTGATCGTAGTGAGCAGATACAATGACCACTTCCTGTTTCAAATCGGTTCCAATAAGCGCGCCCGCTATATTGTCGCCAAACAGCACATTACTACTATCCTGGGCTGTAACTGGTGGGGTTGATAACTCGTACCGTTTGTAAGCGGGCGATGTGATACGGTAAGCACCTGACGAACCAAAATTAGTAACCTCAGTAACTGTGAATGGATAGGTCTGACGAAAAGAGCGTCGAATTGAATCAATGGGAAATACGGTGACTAAATGACTTCTTCGGAATGAACCTGTGCAATAAAAAGCCGCTTGTAGTTGCCCTTTCGTACCCGTTTGCCGTCCCTGTAAACTGTCGGATGCCAATAAGAAAACGTGTTTTTTGAGCTGAGAGGCCGAAACCAGAATTTTTGAGACATCTTGCTGAGCGAGACACGGTGTAACGCCAAGAAATGTATATAGCGCGATTCGTAGTAAGGTTATTTTCATAGTGTAACTAACTGGCAAGAGCACCTGTGCGAAATTATTACGGCTTGGCTTGCCGTAAGTCACTCAATACACCTCAATCCACAATCCGAAACATCATCTTTGCCTTCTCGCGAGATAGCGAATTAAAGTGCCACCACTCGAATTCAATTGAGCTGAATCCACCTTCCCGCATGGCCGTGCGCAGAATATGCCGATTGTTGATCTGCTGCTGCGTTAGCTTACCCGATTTGAGCAGTTCATCCTCGCGGGAAGGGTAGGCCAATTCTCCAAAGAAATCGTACTTGGTGCCCATGTCCAGCGGCTTCCCCTCAGCAGTGGCAACGGTTAGATCAACCGCACAGCCGTAGTTGTGAATAGACCCCTTGCGTGGATCGGCAACATATTTCTGACGTTCGTGTTCGGGCAAATCGGGGAGGGCGTTCCAGAGCTTCCACTGTGCAGTACGGGGACGGGCCGCGTCATAGACCAGCAACCGAAGGGTAGGGTGATGGGCTTGCAGGTACTTGCTGGCCTCAGCGAGTTTTTTTGCCGCCATCGGTTGCATATAAGCCCGCGTCAAATCGCCGTACACGTCTTTCCCAACGAAGTTATCCGTAGTCGAATATTTGAGTTCGACCAGAATCGTCGGGTCGACTTTCTGTACATCGACAAGACCCTGTTTTGCCATAGCGGCTTCAGTATTTTGTGCTTTCAAGGTTGTGGCACAGAGATACGCTGAGAAAACACAGAGATACACAAAGATTCTCCATGCATCTCTGTGCATCTTCATGAATCTCTGGGGCTTAACTTTTTTACCGTTCATCATAACGCAAATAAAGCCAAAACGCACTACTTTGCCTGCTAAACCGCCCGTAACATGGCCTTAAATTACATTTGGGTTGCCTTTTTTATCGTAGCTTTTCTGGTCGCACTGGCTAAACTTATCTTTCTGGGTGATACCGAAATCTTCAAATTGATCGTAGAGGGACTGTTCGATTCTTCGAAGGTGGCCGTGATGGATATTGCCCTGCCGCTGGCCGGAGTAATGACGTTTTTCCTGGGTTTACTCAACATCGGTGAGAAAGCCGGAGCGATCAATTTCATGGCTCGCATCATTGGCCCCTTCTTTCACAAGCTCTTCCCCGAAGTACCCAGAGATCACCCCGCCAATGGGCAAATGATCATGAACTTCTCGGCCAATATGCTTGGGCTTGACAATGCTGCTACTCCGTTTGGACTGCGTGCTATGGCGAGTTTGCAGGAGTTAAACCCAACCAAAGAGACGGCCTCGAATGCCCAGATCATGTTTCTGGTGCTCCACACATCGGGACTAACAATCATTCCACTGAGTATCATGGCACAACGGGCCATTCTGGGGGCAAAAGACCCGTCGGATATTTTTATTCCCTGCCTGATTGCCACTTACGTTGCCACGGTGGTCAGTATGATCGCGGTAGCCATTAAACAACGTATCAATCTGTTAAACGGTACTGTGCTGGGCTGGTTGGGCGGTATCACAAGCTTGATCGGGTTAGTATTGTGGTTTCTGTCGACCAAGACAAAAGAAGAGATTGAAGTCATATCGAAAGTGACAGGCAACCTGATCCTGATGCTGATCGTGGTCTCGTTTCTGCTGGGGGCGATGCGTAAAAAGGTGGATATTTTCGACGCCTTCATTGAGGGGGCAAAAGGGGGCTTTGAAACGTCTGTTCGGATTATTCCCTACCTCGTAGGTATGTTAGTGGCCATCAGTGCGTTCCGAAATTCCGGGGCGATGGATTATGTAATAGGCGGGTTGAAATATGCGTTCAGCCTGACCGGAATCAATACCGAATTTACCGATGCGCTACCCGTTGCCCTGATGCGGCCACTGAGTGGTTCCGGCTCTCGCGCCCTGATGATCGACGCGATGAAACAGTTTGGCCCCGATTCGTTTGTTGGCCGGTTGTCCTGCATGTTCCAGGGCGCGGCCGATACTACGTTTTATATTGTGGCTTTATACTTTGGATCGGTAGGAATCCGAAATTCGCGTTATGCCATCCCATTCGGTCTGTTCGCCGATTTAATGGGTGTTATTGCTGGTATAGCGCTCGGATATTTCTTCTTTCATTGAGCATAATAGCACGCTGATTTTTAAGGTTTTTAAGATTGCCACTGATTAGTTTTAATGCCTCATAATTCAATCGAATGGTACTTAAAATCAGCGTTTCAGTGAGCAAAAAACAATAAAAACGTGTTAGTTATTTAACCAGCTAATACAACAGACTAACCGCTTCGGCGACCCCCCAATCGAATGAATATTACCCAAGTTCGCGAACACCTGCACCGGTTAATCGACGAGGTTGACGATATCTATGTGCTGAATGGCTTATACCGTAACCTGCATGCCGACAAACTGCAACGGGAAGCCTATGAGAAAGAGCAGCAAGAAAAAGCAAAGAAGCAACCTCGAACCGGTCAGCGCTAATTCGCAAGACCGCCTACCGTCAAGGCAATGATGATGGCGTTAAACCCGAAGGACAATACCCCGTGAATCAGGGCCGTTCGGCGCATGGGCTTCGAGCCTATCGATACGTCGGAAACCTGACTGGTCATGCCAATAACAAAGGAAAAGTAGGCAAAATCCAGGTAATCGGGTTCGGGCTCGTTCGGGAAATCTAATCCACCGGGCCGCTTTTTCTTATCCGTATCATTGCCATAATACAGGTGCGCGTATCGGAGGGTAAAAACGGTATGCACTAACGTCCAGCCACTGGCAATGGCCAGTAAAGCCAATAGTCGATTCTGAGGCCAATCCGGACCATTCTTATCAGTCGAGTCCAGCAGCACAATTACGGCATACAGGCTGGCTAAGGCTGCCACAATGACGAAGGCCAGAATCAACGTTCGGCTCGAATCCTCAAGACGCGAAAGCTTCGGCAAATCGCGGGGGTGGGCCACGGCAATGCTGGCCCACATCAACGCCAGAATCGTTACGGCAAAGGCTATCCAGATTAGCGTGAATCGAGCGGCTAAACTAAAGCTTTCCGGACCGGTAAAGTAAGTGATCGTTGCCACCACCAGACCAATTAATAAACGATGTTGGGAGTCCAGACGTGCAATATAGGGGGTTGGTTTTTCAGACATTTTGTAGCCACATGAAAGCAGAATACGAAGTACGCCTTTCGCCCGATGTTCCCCAAACTTTCCGGTACTGATAGAATCGGTCGTACCTTTATTTTATCAATGTACGTAAGACAATATGTCCCTACAGACGCAGCGTCACCTGGTTCGAATCGAAAACGAATCACTTTCCAAGTCGCAGAAAGAATTTAACCGACTGACTCAGAAAATTGAACAGCTTAGTGCCGACCTGAATGAGCTGCGGGAAATTCCCCACCAGATTCAACAGCGGGTACAGGCCGACTATCATCTGTTAATTGACCAGTATGGCCAACTTCAGGCTGATTTGGTGCGTCTGTTCGACCGGGGGTATGACCATGAAGACGTTACGAAAATAGAACGAAAGAAACTTGCCGATTTGATTCGGACAATGGCAGCTGACCTGATTTCAGTACATGAAATCGACAGCCTGAAACCAATCTACGAAAAATATAGGACGTACGAGTTTGACGAGCGTAGCAACGAGACAGACGAGCAGGTTGCCAATCCTAAACGAATCGGTACAGACCCTGACCAGGAGTCCTATGAAATGGACTACGAGCAGGAGCAAGAAACGGCCGAAGCGGAACGTCAGCGACAGCGGGCCAACAAACCCAAATCGGCCAAACAACTGGAACGGGAAGCTAAAAAACAGGCTGATGCCCAAAAAACTACCAAAGCGGTGCGAACCCTTTACATGGATCTGGTAAAGGCCTTTCACCCCGACCGCGAACCCGATGAGACCGAAAAAGTGCGCAAAACTGAAATTATGCACCGGGTGATAGCGGCCTATGAAAAAAGCGATGTGCTGGCCCTGTTTCGGCTACAACTCGAATTCGAGCGCATTGACCAGACTCACCTGGAATCCCTCGCCGAAGACCAGCTTAAATACTACAACAAGATTCTTCGGCAGCAGGCGCAGGAACTGGACGATGAGTTGCTAACGCTCCAGAAAAGCCTCGCAGCGATGACGGGCAAAGCTACATTCACGGCTGGGTCATTGGTGGGTTTCGAAATCAGCCTCAATACCGACATTGCCCAATTGAAGCGCGATATAAAGCAACTGAAAAGTGATCTAAAAGCGCTGGCTAATGTAAGTGTATTGAAGCAGTGGCTGAAGGGTTATCGGTAAATGGACACATTTACCGATAAATGAGCCATAATTTACAGGCTTATGGTTCTACAATCTGCAAGTCACGACAAATTTTACGGGCCAGGAAGTCATTAATTTCACGATGACGAGGTATAGCCGATGAACGTTGCGTATTACGATTCACATAGAGTGTATGGCTTCCACCTTCGCTTAGCAGTTCGCAACCTTGCTTTTCTATGTGTCGAATCAGGTCAAGACGCTTTATCAGGCAGCGAATGGCAACTGCTCTCGAATGAATTCCTGGCCGATAAGCGTTTCTTCAGCTAGCATTCGATTAGCTTCCAGAACCATTTGAACAGCTTCCTGTAAATTAATTCGGGTTTCTTCAAGTGTGTCGCCTTGTGTATTGGCACCTGGTAGTTCTTCTACAAAACCAATGTAGCCTTCTGGTACTTTCAAGTAAACAGCGGTTAGTTGCATGGTTTGAATACAAGGGTTTACAATTGTATAAAAGTACAAAAATCTTTCTTAAACTGCATTTTCGCTTACCTATATGTCCTGAACGAGCTTCCTTCTATTGCAAGACTATGCTATCTCAGTTTCTGCAATATTCCCCGAAAAAGCTGTCTTCTCCAATGATTATACGGTACAGGACGGTAATTTCAAAATTTTCAACAATCTTGCTATGTTATTTGGCACGCTTATAGCCTGAAGCCGCTTTTGTTGAGAATCATGAAAGAGTATATCCGACCCATTAAACGTTTACTCGTCGCCAACCGGGGCGAAATTGCCATCCGCATCATGCGGGCAGCTACTGAATTAGGTATCACCACTGTGGCTGTTTATACCTATGAAGACAGATACTCGCTTCACCGCTATAAGGCTGACGAAGCCTATCAGATCGGGCGTGACGAAGACCCATTGAAGCCGTATCTGGATGTCGAAGGCATTATCATGTTAGCCAAACATCACAAGGTAGATGCCATTCATCCGGGCTATGGGTTTTTATCGGAGAATGTGAAGCTTGCCCGCCGATGCCGTGAGGAGGGGATCATATTTATTGGTCCATCGCCGGAAGCGATGGACGCGCTGGGCGATAAGGTGCGGGCCAAAAACCTCGCTACCAGTGCGGGCGTACCGCTCATTCCCGACTCGCGCGAGGAAAATATGTCGCCGGAATTCGCCCTGACCGAAGCCGAACGAATTGGTTTCCCGATCATGGTGAAAGCGGCTGCAGGTGGCGGTGGACGGGGTATGCGGGTGGTTCGGCAGGCCGAAGAGTTTGAGAAAGCATTTGCCGAAGCCAAAAACGAAGCACGCAACGCCTTTGGCGACGATACGATCTTCTTGGAAAAATTCATTGAAGAGCCCAAGCACATTGAGGTGCAGTTGCTCGGCGACCAGCACGGCAACATCGTTCACCTGTATGAGCGTGATTGCTCGGTGCAACGGCGTTTTCAGAAGGTTGTGGAAGTGGCTCCGTCTTTTGGATTGAAGCAGGAAACAAAAGATAAACTCTACGCCTATGCCTTACAGTTAGGCCGGGCGGTGAATTATTCCAACGCCGGAACGGTCGAATTTCTGGTCGATAAGGCAGAGAATATCTACTTTATTGAGGTTAATCCCCGTATTCAGGTTGAGCACACGATTACCGAAGAAGTAACGGGCATCGACATCGTCAGAACACAGATTCTGATTGCGATGGGGTATCAGTTGTCCGACAATGGTATTTACATTAACCACCAGGATGACGTGCCGCTCAATGGCTACGCGATCCAGTGCCGTATCACTACCGAAGACCCGGCCAACGGATTTAAACCTGATTTCGGCACCATCACCGCTTACCGGAATGCGGCTGGCTTCGGTATTCGTCTCGATGAGGGGAGCAGCTATGCCGGCATGAAAATCTCGCCTTACTTCGACTCCATGATCGTGAAGGTTTCGGCGCGGGGACGGACGTTAAAGGGGGCTACCCAACGCCTGACACGGGCCTTGCTGGAATTCCGGATTCGGGGTGTGAAAACGAACATTGGCTTTCTGCTGAACGTAATCAGCAATCCGGTTTTTCAACGGGGCGAAGCGCGGGTGTCGTTCATTGAAACCCACCCCGAACTGTTTGACTTCCGTAAGCCACAGGACCGCTCGACGCGCGTACTCAATTACCTTGCCGAGGTAATTGTGAACGGTAATCCAGAGGTTAAGAAAAAAGACGATAGCAAGGTGTTCAGAACGCCTATTGTACCGGCGTTTGATATGTATAGCCAGTACCCGGCGGGGAATCGTGACCGACTGAAAGAACTGGGACGTGAAAACTTCTCGAAGTGGGTGCTCGACCAGAAAGGTATTCTTTATACAGATACGACCTTCCGCGATGGGCACCAGTCGTTACTGGCTACCCGCGTTCGGACGCAGGATTTACAGAAAGTGGCCGAAGGGTTTGCCAAGAATCACCCCGAACTCTTCTCGATGGAAGTTTGGGGCGGTGCTACCTTCGATGTGTCCATGCGATTCCTGTACGAAAGTCCCTGGAAACGCCTGGAAGCCCTACGCGAAGCCATGCCGAATATGCTGCTGCAAATGCTTTTCCGTGGGTCCAATGCGGTTGGGTATTCAGCCTATCCCGATAATTTGATCGAAAAGTTCGTAGAGAAATCGTGGGAAACAGGCATTGATGTGTTCCGTATTTTCGATTCGCTCAACTGGGTCGAGGCCATGAAAATAAGCATGAAGGCCGTTCGCGAACGGACGGATGCGATTTGCGAAGCCGCCATTTGCTATACGGGTGACGTGTTGTCGCCAAACCAGCATAAATACACGCTCCAGTATTACCTGGATATGGCGCGCCAACTGGAAGACGAAGGCGCACACATGCTGGCTATCAAAGATATGGCGGGCCTGCTCAAGCCACTGTCGGCCGAGGTGCTGGTTCGCGAATTGAAGAAAGCCGTTAGTATCCCGATTCATCTCCACACGCACGATACCGCCGGCATTCAGGCCGCTACTTACCTGAAAGCCATCGATGCAGGTGTTGATATTGTCGATTGCGCATTGGGTGCGTTGTCGGGCCTGACCTCGCAGCCGAATTTCAACTCCGTTGTGGCCATGATGCAGGGCCATGAGCGCGAATGTGCAACCAATTTATCGTCTCTCAATGCCTACTCGAACTATTGGGAAGATGTTCGGGAGTACTACTATCCCTTTGAGTCGGGTATGAAGGCGGGCAGCGCCGAGGTATACGAAAACGAAATTCCGGGTGGTCAGTATTCGAACCTGAAACCGCAGGCCATCGCTACCGGTCTGGGCGACAAATTCGAGACGCTGAAAAAGAATTACTCGGTTGCCAACCAACTTTTTGGCGACATCGTGAAAGTAACGCCATCGTCGAAAGTGGTAGGTGATATGGCCATTTTTATGACGGCCAACAACCTCACCGCCCACGATGTACTGACGCGGGGTGATTCGCTGTCCTTTCCGGAATCAGTGAAAGAACTGATGAAAGGGATTCTGGGCCAGCCTGTTGGTGGTTTTCCGGAAGAAACGCAACGCGTTATCCTGAAAGGTGAAGCACCCATCACCGGCCGCCCGAATGAGCACCTGAAACCCATCGACTTCGACGCTGATTTTAAAGCTTTTCAGGAAAAATATCCGCAGTGCGATGGCTTTCTGGATTACCTCTCGTACCAGATGTATCCCAAGGTCTACGATGACTATTACAAGGCTAATGTGCAGTATGGTAACGTCAGCATTATTCCAACGCCCGCGTTTTTCTATGGGTTGAAAGAGAACGAAGAGATCCTGATCAACATCGAAGAAGGTAAAAATATCCTTGTTCGCTTGTTGTTTAGATCGGAGCCGGATGAGTTTGGCATGCGGACAATCACCTTTGAACTCAATGGCCAAAGCCGGCAGGTACAGGTTCGCGACCGGGCCTCGAAGGTTGAGAAACAAATGAACGCCAAAGCGACCAAAGCGGGCGATATTGGCTCACCGCTGCAAGGCCGTCTGACCCGGATTCTGGTAAAAGAAGGTGATGTTGTCAAGAAGAACCAGCCGCTATTCGTGATCGAAGCCATGAAAATGGAAAGTATTGTGGCCGCTCAGAAAGAAGGGAAAGTCGCTAAGGTTATTCTGAAAGAAGCAACTACGGTCGAGCAGGATGATTGCGTCCTGGAATTGGCTTAATGCCTTTAACGGCTATTGTTTTAACAGGATTACAGGATTTACAGGTTTTGCTCACATCTATACCTGTAAATCCTGTAATCCTGTTAAAACAATATGCCAACGAACAAAACTTCAATGCGTCAGCTGTCTGTGGCCTGATCGTTTTCTGCCACTGTAAATCTTATTTTAGCAGAACACTTTCACTGTAAGCTTCTCCATAAAGGCCGTTCGGCACATAATAGGCTTGTGCCTGCTTGAAATTACTCTGAAAACCTCCACCCTGTATGTTTGGCAAGGTACTGAATAAGCCATCTACGACAGGCAGGGTCAGGTAAGCCCGTTTATCTTCATTCGAGTAAGTAATGATCACCTGACCACTCTTGACCGGCATATGTCGACCACTGGTAACAACTCGCCCCGATGCCTGATTACCTCGTGCTTCAAAACCCAGGATAGTAACTTTTCGACCACTTCTAGCCTGCACCTGGGCACCACCGATTAGTCGGATGACATGCATATGCTCGGTTGTAGGGTCAGGCATATAAGCGGAGATGATCACCTGATTCGGTGCCTTGATAAATCTCCCTAGCGAGAGTGTCTGTTGCTTGGTAAGGGTCATATCTCTCAGTTCAGCCCCTGTCATAAAGGGAACGAACTGCTGATGCTCTTCATCCCAGTCCAGTCGTGACTCCATCATGACGGTCACTGATCGCACTTCTTTGGGCTTTAACCGAATCCATCGGTTTGACAGATACGTTCGGTAAAAGGGATTTGTCTGTGAGGGTAATAGGTAAACCGTTGTTGGTTTATCATATGGGTTACCCACATTCACCGTCGACAGGGTTCGCTCCGTTGGTGATGCTGAATCCAGTTGGCTTGTTATATAGTTTGACTGGGCTATACTATTGATTGTATTCATATCGACCAGCAATGGAGGCCCTGCCGTAGCATACGGCAGTATCTCAACATAAATGCAGAAATGACCATCTTTGGGCGGAATCCACTGTGTTACAAACTCAACCGTTGCGCCAGCGGGCACATCCTTGACAACTTTCGACAGCGGTTGAGTAACCGGCGTATCGCCCCCGAGGTTGAAATCTTTGACTGAAATTTGCACCGCTACTTTGGGGGCGTCGGCGGTCCCCGAATTCGTTATCTTCGCTACTACATCGTTTACATTACCCGTCCAGGCCGTATTAAAAAAAGCAGGGTCTTGTTTCGACTTTTCGTTCCGTACTTCAATATCCGGGCTTTGCCAAGGCCGGTCCGGGCCTGCCGGCCAGGGGCGAATCCCCAGATCGACGCCGAATACCTTGTATTGAACGCGTACCTTGGCCAGACCATTTTTGATCTCCAGGACGCTAATTTTTAACTGCTTGCCGTTCCCGTTAGGGTCCTGCTCCAGGTAACTTTCACCCGGCCCCAGCACCGGGCCGTTGCTCTGTACGGTCGGATCGTTCCACAATAACATGACTTCGGGACGTGATGACGTTGCCTGAAACCCTTGTGCAATGGCATCTGTACAAATTACCCGGTCGTCGGTTGGTAATTTAGTGTCACCGATTTGACCCATTTGGCGCGAACGGTACTCGATGTAATAGTTCCAGTTTGATCCAATTCGAACTTCAGCCCCTATGAACGAGCCTGCTGATGGGGCTCCTTTCTCCACCGCACTAATCAGAAACGTTTCATCTACATCATTCTTGATCTTGAAGTTGAATTTTTTCAACCAATCAGGTTTCACCCAGCCCAGTTTCAGCCGCGACACCATCGAAAAGTGCGGGTTGAGCCCTTCCCAAGCCATCGTATCCCAGTCGCCCATGTTTCGGAATGGCCCGTTTTTAGGATCATTTTCGCCTACATCAAAGGCGGCCGGAGTGTATAAGTCGCCCAGGCCAATGCTGTGGCCAAACTCATGGCTCATGGTATCTTGGAACGTCCGTCCACCGAAGCTCGGCCAGTCGTCGGGCATGTTGAAGGGGTCCATGTTCTTGTTGTCTGTCGCAGCCGGATCTCCCGCTGTTGGCGCGGGTATTGTAACCGTTATATACTGCCGACGTGGCCAATAGGATTTGAAGGCATCTGTCGGGTTGGTTGGCCGCACGGATCGAATGACGCAACACAAAATGTCGAAGTTCTGAAAATCGACCTGCTGGTTTGGAGCCAGCGTTTTATTTCGTTCGACAACAGCGTCCACAATGGGCTGATAGTGGTTTGCTGTGCCATAATAACGACGCACGACAATCTGCTTTTTCTTTGCCGGATCGGGTTCCGGGTCGGTCGGGTCAGGCCCCATCTCATTCGTGTATTCATCGGGGAAGTAATCTTCCCACGTGCCCGGCAACGAGATTGGTCCTTCTACCTGGGCATCAATCGTTAACCCAATAGCGGGATTTGCTCCTTTTACAAAATACGACATTTCCTCGTATAAGGCTCGTACACTTCGCGTCACGTTATCCTGAAGGTTATCAACAGCTCCGTCGGTCAAAGCGCCCCTCATATCGGTCAGTATCGTAGCTGCTTCAGCTGCTGGAAAGCGGTCACTGGCCGTATCGACAACCAGAGCCAGGACACGCTTTGTACCCAAAGCCGGTTTTACTTCTGGATAGACTTGCCCCGCTTGTCCGTTATCACTTCCTTCTCCCCAATCCGACTGCCCCGATACGAGGCTGTTTACTGTTCCGTCAATCCATACCGGTGGCCCGTCACCTAGGCCCTCGGCCCGACGGCCATCTACAACAAATTCCAACCGACCTACTACGCGGGGTTTGCTGTTAACGACTGGCGCCAGAACTATAAGTTTATACGTGCCTGCCCGGGCACCTGCCAGTAGGACAATGTGTGGGTTGGCTGGATCAAATGTCGAATCGTGTGCGGTCGATACTTTCCCTCCGCCATCTGTGACCATAAATTGAAGCTGGTCAAATACTACAGAGGAGGTTTTCGCAATCTTTACCGGAAATCGACGCCACGAACCGGGGTATAATGTTGGCTTGCCCAGACCTCGTATCGGAAATGTCACCTCATCGAGTCTGAGGTTGGGAAAAGCCACAATCAGGTTACTGAGATCACGCTGTGACAGGTCTACCAGGCGTTTAGAAATCTTGAGCACTTCTGTGTCAATTATTGTCTTCATCAGGAAGGGGGTTGGAACGAGAAAACCCGCGCCTTGCGAGTCATGAACACAAAAATCGCAAATGGTAATTGGCAGGAAAGAACTTGTTCGTGAACGGTTAATGAATGTATTTTCATCTCGAAATTCTTTCTCGCGGCTTCCCCAAACTGTCTACTTCCGATGAATATGAGGCATTACGGGCGGTTGAAAACTATAGTATGCCCACTGATACTACCCTCGCACCACACCCCGTTCTATAAAAAGGATACGATACGGCCAGAGAGTTGTCCCGGCTATAGGAGCTAGTATTTTCGAGGCAACACGTCACGATGAAACGTCTTACCCAAGGCTTCTTTTAGCTCGGCTGATATGAGCCAAGAGGTATCAATAAGAGTCAGAAACAAATTCATTGTTAAAACCTATTCGTAGCGTTAACATTGTATCAATCAAACTTTTATTGCAACTTACTTGTGTAACTAAACCGCTCATCAGACATGGAAAATCAACCACCCTATCCTCCAGTATCCCCCGCTCCGATACCCTTAAACGAGTCGGACGCACGCATGTGGGCTATGCTCACACACCTGAGTGCCATACCGGGTTCTTTTGTATTGATTGGTAGCATTGTAGCTCCACTGGTCATTTGGCAAATTCAAAAAGAACGGTCGGCCTTTGTCGATTATCATGGTAAAGAAGCGGTTAATTTTCAAATTACCATGGCAATTGCAGCGGCTTTATCGTTTCTACTCATGATCCTTGTCATTGGAGTGTTCTTACTTTTCGTGGTCGGGGTGGTATGGCTCATTTTTACTATTATTGCGGCCATAAAAGCCAACAATGGAGAATATTATCGTTATCCATTGACATTCCGGTTTATAAAGTGAATCTGCTCCAGTTTTCGGTTTTAGCCGCTACTGACAACTCTATCTAATATGAATTCCCAAAAACAGAATCCTGAAGGTGCCATTGACGTTGAATTAAGTGAAGAAATTGCCGAAGGTGTTTATGCCAACCTGGCTATGATTGCTCATTCCAATAGTGAGTTTATTCTGGATTTTATTCGATTAATGCCGGGCGTTCCCAAAGCCAAGGTAAAAGCGCGTATCATTCTGACGCCTGAGCATGCCAAACGACTGCTGGAGGCCCTTCGCGAAAATATCAGCCGTTTCGAAGAAGCCTACGGGGGTATTAATGAACCCAATGAGTTTCGTTTTCCAACCGGTGGATTCAGTGGCCCTGTGGGACAGGCGTAGAACGGTTTACGGTATTCGGTATATGGTGAGCTGGCGCGTCTGAATTATCGCATCAGCCCACCGTATACCGAATACCATAAACCGAACGCTGAAAACCGAAAAACCCTTTGGTATTAAAACCGTTTTCCGTATCTTTGCACCTCAAAATTCGGGAAGACTGTTTTTTCGTAAACTAATTTAAGAATGCCTACTATACAACAACTAGTGCGCAAGGGCCGCGAAAAGCTGATCGACAAGTCAAAGTCGCCAGCTCTAGACTCTTGCCCACAACGTCGGGGCGTGTGTACGCGCGTGTACACAACGACGCCGAAGAAGCCTAATTCGGCTCTTCGGAAAGTTGCCCGGGTTCGTTTGACGAACCAAAAAGAGGTGAACGCCTACATTCCGGGCGAAGGTCACAACCTGCAGGAACACTCAATCGTGCTGATTCGTGGTGGCCGGGTAAAAGATCTTCCGGGTGTTCGTTACCACATCGTTCGGGGTGCTCTGGATACGGCCGGTGTAAGCGGTCGTCTGCAAAGCCGTTCGAAATATGGTGCGAAACGTCCGAAACCAGGTCA
>CAXTJJ010000082.1:0-14961 GCA_964244155.1 uncultured Spirosoma sp. | reverse complement strand
AGGCAGCCGGTTTTGACATTATCCTGGTCGAGACGGTTGGTGTAGGGCAGTCGGAAACCGTCGTGCACGGCATGGTTGATTTTTTTTTGCTGCTTATGCTGGCGGGCGCAGGCGATGAGCTACAAGGGATGAAACGAGGTATTATGGAGTTGGCCGATGCGCTGGCTATTACTAAAGCTGATGGTGATAATCAAGGTCATGCCAAACGTGCCCGCGTGGAATATCAGAATGCGTTACATCTTTTTCCTCCAACAGGCACAGACTGGTTTCCTCCTGTGCTTACTTGCTCAGCTATGACAGGGACAGGTATAGAGGACCTTTGGTCGACAATTCAGGAACATCAGCAGTTAACTACCCAGAATGGCTACCGTGCCCGCCGACGGCAGGAGCAACAATTAACCTGGTTCCGATCCATATTGCGTCAACGGCTGGAAAGCCGCTTCTACGACCTTCCGGGAATACGTTCGCGACTAATGGCTGTTGAAGAGCAAGTTCGGGCAGGTACGATTCTACCAACTCCAGCGGTTGATATGTTATTAAAAAAAGAAAACCCATAAGGCCTTTTGGAACCTTATGGGTTTGTATGGTAGTCTGAATCAACCTAGGCATTACCTAATGTCCGGTCTGGCTCATTGGCACGCGTAGCTGGAACACTCTCTTCACTGGTATTTGTTTTCCAGTCTTTGTTGGCTTCAACATAGTCATCTGTCGACACGGGCGGCTGTCCCCACGATGCGCGCTTTGATTCTTCAATGGCTTCGCCGGAGATACCGTTGGCATCATCCGATTCGGCAACGGCAGCATCCGCTTCAGCAACATCGCCCGGTACATCGGTATCGTTACTATCAGCCACACGCGATGGCAGTTCATTATCCAGGTTCTTATCATTCAACTGGGCTAACTCCGGCGGGATACCCATTGTGTTGTGCATGCGCTGAGCCGCATATGACTCTGTGCTTTCTTTCCGGGAATTGCTACTTACGCTCATAACGTTGATTAGTTAAGTGTTGAGATTTAAGAAAAGCGGTCTTCTATCAATTATCAATAGCTCGGTTGATTGTTAAGATCTGTTCCGGTTTCGGCAACGTCTTCTTCCCGTTCTTCCTGCTCTTTATCGTCGGATTTCTGATTATCAGTCTGCTTTTTGGCTGCTTCCTGTGCTTTGGGCACCGGTACTTGCTCATTTAAGGCATAATCATCAGGTCCCTCGGTTGTTACATCGACCATAGCCGTGTTGGTTTTCTTACCGTCGGCAACCGCAGCCTCCATACCTTCCTGAGTTACCTCCATAGTGCTATTTGTAATGTCCCCCATGCGAAGTACCCCATTTTTACTATCCATATCGGTGCTGCCCATCCCTCGATTATTTCGACCATCCTGCCCACCCCGAACCTGGTCGCTATCAAGCCCATTGGCTGAGTTTTCCTGTTCGTATGTATTTTTATTATCCTGCATCTGCCGATCTACATCGGTGTCATCAGAACCAAATGGACCTTCGGTACGGCCATTTATTTGGGCGTCATCCCGTTCTACTTCTTTTTCATCTTTCATGGCGTTGAGTCAGCTAATTTCATAGATTAACTTCCTTTCAGGCAAAAAGTTTAGGCTTGATGAATTACCGGTTGGCTTTATACCCACAGGAAAATACATGAAATACGCCCCAAAAACGTGCATACCGAAAAATCAATAAATGTACCGTATAATATACATCAAGCTTATATAAGCCGCGTTCAACCTGATTAAGCTCTATATTTCGTCTTGATTTAGCTGCTTATAAAGCGTTTACACGAATGCACTTAACCTAGTATGAATAAAGACTTTACCAAATTGCGTAAGGTAGTAAACGATATAAGCTTCCCCCGGATACTAATTTTTTAATAGTTGGATAAAGCGTAATGCAGAAAGCGAACCGACCTTGTCGGCTCGCTTTTTTTTTATTCTGGAAAGCCTCTGTCCACAGTGAATTATAAAAAAAGAGGTCACCTTATTGGTGACCTCTTTTTACTCAGTTTTTACTATCAAAGGATTTAATCAACATCCCAGAACAGTTTGGTCGCAAATACGTCAACGGTACCTTGTGCAGTCACGTTTGCAGAGTTTGAGCCTGCTTCTGTGTTTGGATAATACAGACGAGTTGGCCGCTTAGTATCAGGAACCTGAATACTTTGCGGAGTAACCGGCAGGTTGGTCCGGCGATATTCAGCCCAGGCTTCCAAGCCACTGAAGTTAGTCAAGGCAATCCACTTCTGAATGGCAATGGCAGCCAGCTTATCTGTAGATGCATCCCAATCGTAGTTTTGCACTTTGCTTCCTTTAAACGCAGCAGCACCAGCTGTGTTAGCCCCCAATACACGGAACGATTGCACAATACCTTCTTCGAAATAGGCTTTAGCTGTTCCAGGCAGCGTTACATCGGCATACCGTTGTTTAGCTTCTGCCAACAGAAATTGAACTTCCGACGCGGTCATGATGATGTAAGGGCGATTGTAATCACCTTTCACCAGCAGGCTTGGTCCTACAGAGGAAGTATTGGCCGGCAGATAGCCTGAGCTGGCACCAAACGGTGTACCCACGTAGTTTGCCGCAACTTCTGCTTTCGTACTTATACCAGGCGTATTACTATTTTCACCCCCAGCCGCATAAGCGATCCGCTTCAGGCGCAGTGTATCTCCGGCGGCTTTGAGGCTGTTAATCAGGAATTGAGTTGGCCTTGGGAAGTTGTTTAACGCCCGTTTGGCACCCGTAGCATCATAACCCCAGCGATCGTAAACAGGATTTAATTGCCCGGCTGCGGGTTGGAAGAACGATGGTCCACCAATAGCAGCATCATACCCTATTACAAAGCCTGAGCCTTCCGTCACAATCTTGTTGATTTCGGTTTTGATATAGGTATCCCGACCCGCAACTTTAGACTGGCGAATCAGCATTCGCATTTTGAGCGAGTTTGCAAATTGAACCCATTTGGTAGTGTTACCGCCAAACACAATATCCGAGGTTCCGAAACTCCCACTGAACGGATTTGCTTTTAAATCAACAATAGCTTCATCCAGTAAGGTAATCAACGATTCATAAACAGCTTTCTGATCATCAAATTTCGGCGCCAAGACAGCCGCTGCTTTTAGTGCATCCGTATACGGCACATTACCATACAAATCCACTAATTGCTGAAACAGCATGGCTTTCATCACTTTAGAAGGGCCCTTCAGAAATTTCTGATTATTAGCATCAGCGTTGTTGATCACAAACTGATAATCTTCCAGATTGTCATAGTACGTATCCCAGTAATTGAAGTCACCATTCGTGAATTGGTAGGCAAATTGAGTAGTAACGATAATGTACCCATTTCCCTGCGTCCACTGGCCTGCCCAGTAAAAACCAAGTTCGTTTGACCCCTGCCCGTTCGTATTTCCGGCTATGTTTGTCGCCGTCGTATTCAGCGCATTGGTAAATACATAGTTTGGTAATGAGCTTGGCAACTGGTTTGGGTTTGTGTTAATATCCAAAAATTGTTTGGTATTGCAACTACTACCCAACGCCACCAAAGCAGCTATAATTATTGTTTTGAATTTCATGTCAAGTTCTGTGTTGCTGATTACTAAAATATCAGGTTGATGTTTACACCGTACTGGCGCACTGGAGGAGTTTGGCCGGTGGTGTTAATACCGATACCCAAGGCCGAGGTTGTCGTAGCCATTGTTGTTGCCTGACTACCCGGTGATGGATTTCCCACGCTACTAAACTCTGGATCGGTGTAGTAGTTGAGCTTATCCACGATGGTAAGCAGATTCCGTCCGTAGATTGCGATGCTGGCTCCGGAGAAGATCTTCGTTTTAGTAAGCAAACTCTGTGGTAAACGATACGACAGGTTGATGTCTCTGAGTTTGATAAACCAGGCTGGTGTAACAAAATTCTCCGAGATGAGCCGGTAGTTATCCACCCATAATGAATATTCTGCCTCCCGCACATTCACCGTTGTGTTCGGAATAACCGTTGTTCCATCCGGACCCAGGTAAGCTGAATTTGGGAAGATATGCGGAGTGCGATTTTCGGTCCACTTACCCGTTCCGGTAAACGTCATTTGACGACCCAGATCGCTGAACATTACGTTGCCACCCCGATATTCAAAGTTAAAGGTGAAGCCGAAGTTGCCGTATTCCATTTTGGAACCCAGACCAGCAATATGCCGAGGCAGAACACCACCCCGAGGTAATAACGATGAATTGCGTATTGGATAACCCGTGGTTGCATTTACAAGTACTTGGCCAGAACCATCGGGTGCATACTGGTATCCATCTGTTTTCAGAATTGGGAAACGTGAATCTTTGATTACGTTAAGATTGGCGTATGAAAGAGGGCTAACTCCGTTTCCAGAACCATATTGAAATTCGTTGATACCCGGATACAGATCTACTACTTTGTTGTCGTTGTATGAGTACCGAACGCTGGCATCCCAGGAGAACTTCCCACCACGCGCAATCAGGTATTTCAGTTCGGCTTCATATCCCCAGTTCTTGGTTTCGCCCACGTTAATTAACAAATTCTGAAAACCTGTCGAGTTTGGAACACGAACGGTAATTACCTGGCCTTTAGATGTCTGCGTATAAGCCGATACGTCAAGGTTAATCCGATTGTTCAACAGTTGGAATTCACCACCAACCTCGGTCGAATAAACCGTTTCAGGTTTCAGGTTTGGATCAGGTAACGTATTACCAACCGTTAAACCAACTGTATTTCCATATGGGAAACTTGTTCCATTTGGATAGGTCAGGTCAAGACCGTACAACGGAATATTATCGTTGGCGTTTTTGTTATAGTTAGCCCGCAACTTGAAATAGTTCAGGAACTCGCTCTTGATGCTTGGGAAGGCATCGGTAGCAATAAACGAAACGGCAACTCCATAATATGGGTATGACCAGTAGTTGGCTGGGCGAGTCGGCTTGTAAAACTTGGATGTCTGATCGAAGCGAAACGAACCATTCAGAATCAGATAGTTCTTATAGTTCATGGTCAAGTCGGCATAGTAGCCCAAACGACGCTCTTGGGTAAGCATCTGTCCACCAGTCAAGATACCCTGGCGGTTCGATACGTTATAAACATCAGGAACCACAATCGAGCTCGAGCCTACCGCAATGTTATTGGTTGTGCGCTGGTATAGGCTGTTTCCTAAAATTAACCGATTGGACAGCGGGCCAAGATCTTTTGAGAACTGAATCTGGAATTCGTTATTGATAACATTTTCTGTACCCGAGTAATCATTTACAGAACCTGGAATATCGGTAATAGCCCGGTAGATACCCGTACCATCACCATCCCGATAGAACGGAGCCGGGATAAAGGATTTAGACTTGGCCCAGTCAGAATAGGTGAACTTACCCGTCGTATTTTTGCCCGTCCGGGAGTTGTTCATAATCCCTACCCGGTTTGTCAGCGATAACCAGTTTGTCGCTTTAAGGGTAAGATTCAGGTTACCGTTAATGTTCGCATCCTTGTAGTTCAGACGGTTATTGTCGGCTTCAAAGTACGGGTTGTTATAATAGTCATTATAAAAACCGTTCGGGTTGGCCAGCGGATTGGTCTGCCAGTTGCGCAGATCACTTAATGGTAAGTTGGCTGGCTGATTCAATACGTTGTTGTAGAAATCAGACGAAGTCCGGTTGTAGACGCCTTGCACATAACCTGCATTAAAGCTGGCGGTCAGTTTGCCGTATTCCTTCGTGGCCGACAGACGTGTACCTGTTCGATTGCTCTTGTCGTTGGGTACAATCCCATTCACTGACTGATTCTCGATCGACATGTAGAACGAACTCGTTTCATCGCCACCCTGGAAGCTAACCTGATTGTTCATCGAAACGCCTGTGTTGAAGGCTTTCCGACGGGCATCTGGAATCGCAGAGTACGGGATAATGAGCTGGCTGCCATCTTCGGCAGTCCGCCCCTGAATCCGCAAAGAGCCATCAAAGGCATCACCATACTGCTGGTTTTCATAGGCACGCCAGTTATCAGCCATGCGAGCCAGATAATCGGTCTTATAGCCTGCCGTACCGAACGCCGTAGCGTAGTGTGAGCCAGAGCCGTATTTATCCTGTATCTGAGGCAGGAAACTGATCTGCTCGAAGTTCGTACTGTTTGAATAATTTACTTTCAGTTTGCCTTTTGCGCCCCTCTTGGTTGTTATAATCAGGGCTCCATTGATACCCGACGAGCCATACAGCGTAGCTGCCTGACCACCCTTCAGAATAGATACACTCTCGATGTCGTTAGGGTTAATCGTTGACAGAATGGTCGATGTCGTCTGCATACCATCCAGTACTACCAGCGCTTCGTTATTACCCGTTAGCGAGCGATAGCCCCGCAATACGATTTTCACGGCTGGGTCAACGCTGTTGTTTACGTTGTATACGGCCAGGCCTGTTACTTTACCTGACAGTGCCTGCGCTAATTGGGGCGAACGACCAACCGTTACGTCTTCGGTCTCCACTTTTGAAATGGCGTAACCAATTTCACGCTGGTTTTTCCGGATACCTTGTGCAGTTACAACAATCTCCTGAAGTTGTGAAGCGTCGGGTTTTAAGGCGACGTTGACAGCAGTCTGATTCTCGAGCGTTATGCTTTGAGTGGCGAAACCAATAAAGCTAATTTGCAGTGTAGCACCTTTCGATGCACTAATCTGAAAATTACCTTCTGCATTTGTGGTAGTCCCCTGGTTTGTCCCCTTGATTAATACGGTAACCCCAGGTAACGCAGAGCCGTCTTCTGATGAAGTGACCTTTCCAGTGACAGCCCGATTTTGGGCAAGCAATGGAAAAGCGAGTAAACACAATATGAACTGTGTTAGTAAAAATTTACGCATAATATATAGTTATAAGTTAAGAAGTGGTACTCAGGTATTAAAACGGGTCAAAGCTATTAAAAAAACGTTAAAGAACGTACCCCGATCTGTAGATTATTAATTCCTATAAAAGCTATATAACTGATATTTAGTAGAATAATATTCCATACAATTACCTGTATACCCTACTAACTATTGGCTGTCTGACGAATAAGTATATTTTATTCTATTAATAATGTTTTAATATAGGCCTTGCCCACCGGCCCTTGCCTCCGAAAAACCCCTTCAAAACCTACACATTTTTCATCAATAGACAGTTATACGCTGTCTACACTCGTTTTAAGAGTAAAAGGCGTACATAGACTTATAGCCATCATTGGTACATAATTGTCCTGTTAAACAAAACATTCCATATAATATATCGGTTAAACCGTTAATTGTAAAATTGTCTACTGAAATTGACTTTTTCCTATTCGCGCCATAGCAAATTATACTAAGTATAATCACTTAAAAATCCAACTTATCTCGCATTATATGTGCTCAGTGTTGCATTCCATCATTTGATTTTTTTCCCGGCATATTGATACTATATTACCAGCATATTACCAAAATGACGTGTTAATAATGGTTAATCTAAATTTTCTTAACTCAACTCTTTAAACAATTTTTCATCAACTTTTATGAGAAAAGTTCTAATTGGAAGCTGGTTACTTTCGC
Organism: uncultured Spirosoma sp.; assembly: GCA_964244155.1. Taxonomy (GTDB): domain Bacteria; phylum Bacteroidota; class Bacteroidia; order Cytophagales; family Spirosomataceae; genus Spirosoma. The sequence continues at coordinate 7,415 of CAXTJJ010000082.1, read as the reverse complement.
TCCTTTTCTGCCTGCCATTGCTGGCGCAGGATGCGGCTGTAACGGGTCGTGTGACCTCATCAGATGATGGCTCGGGTCTGCCCGGTGTGAGTGTGGTTGTAAAGGGTACCACTCGTGGAACAACGACCGATGTAAATGGTAATTACCAGATTAATGCCGGAGCGAATACAACGCTAACCTTTTCCTTTGTTGGTTTTAAACCGCAGGACATTGTTGTTGGCAACCGGAGTTCGGTTAATGTTGTCCTGACCGCCGATGCATCAACGCTGAATGAGGTAGTAGTAACAGGGTTCGGTATCCAACGCACAGAGCGCGAGATTGGGACGTCCATCGCCCGCATCAGTAATGCCCAAATCACACAAGCTGCGCCTATTAACGTAGCGAATGGTTTGACAGGTAAGGTGTCAGGTCTCCAGGTTAGTACCACCAACAATGGTGTAGGGGCTGGTGCCCGGCTTACGCTGCGTGGTAACCGTTCGTTTTTAGGCAATAATCAGGCTTTGCTTATTGTCGATGGCGTTATTTCAGACATCAGTTTTCTTTCTTCAATCAATCCGAATGATATTGACCAGACAACTGTACTTAAAGGTCCAAGCGCAGCCGCTCTTTATGGCTCCGATGCATCGAATGGTGCCTTGATCGTTACGACGAAGCGTGGCACTCAAAACAACAAACCACAGATTACCTACACGAACAATACGCAGTTTGAGAGTATCTCGTACATGCCCGGCCTGCAAACGCAATTTGGCGCTAACGGTGGTGAAGGCGTTCCGTTTTACGACCGCAATTACGCCCGTACGTATGTACCTTACGAAAACCAGCAATTCGGTACCCCCTTCGACGGCTCCCTGCAACCGTTAGGGTATGGTGTTCAAATTCGGGATTCCAATGGAAACATCCGAATCGATACGTTGAAAATACCTTACTCGGCCCCATCGAAAGATCCACGTAAAGCATTTTTCAACACCGGTGTTACACAGCAGCACGATATTTCATATCGGGTTGGCGATAACCTGAATTATTTTGGGTTAAGCCTGCAGCGTGTAGACCAAAAAGGCGTCGTGCCGAATGACAAGTATCAACGGACGAACCTTAGCATCAAGGGCGGTCGGTCGGTCGATAAATTTACAACCAATGCAGGCGTTCAATTTTCGTATCAGAACACGAACACCGAAAATGGGGATTTCAACCAAAACCGACCAGTTTATTGGAACGTCCTGAACCAGCAGCCCCAGGCACCGCTGAACAGTTATCCGCTGAATGATATTACGTCTCCCTACGGTGATGTAAATGGGTATTACAATGCCTATTACCCAAACCCATACTGGCAGATCACGGGCGATAATTCGCGCAAAGTGACCAATCTGTATACACTGCAAGGTTCAGCTGATGTATCGTACAAATTCGCGAATTGGCTGAGCGTATTATATCGGGTTGGAGGGCAGTTGTACAACTCGCAATTGAAAGCGCATATTGCCGATGTTACCTTCTCTGATTATGCTACCGGCGACCCATGGGAAGCTGGTAATATTGCTTCATCAGCAGGGGGACATACGAACGCCAGCGTACAGGATGCAACCCAATTAAGAACACGCTTCACGGGTGACCTGCTCGTTACGCTGAACCCTAAATTCGGTGATTTTACAACCCGGCTTATTCTTGGTCAGCAGACTCGTCAGGAATATGCGCGCAGCACCTACGATTTTGCCGGTGCCCTTGTTGTTCCAGGCACTTACAACGTAGCCAACCGGCTGGGGAATGCCACACTGGCCGAATACAGCAGCCAGAACCGTTTGTTGGGTGCCTTTGGCGACCTAACGCTTGGCTATAAAGATGCTGTCTTCATTCACGCATCAGGTCGTAATGACTGGACTTCCCTACTGGCTCCCAGCAATCGGTCGTTCTTCTATCCGGCAGTCGATGCATCGGTGGTGTTAACTGAACTGATTCCAGGGTTTAAAAGTAACTCAGTGTTGAGCTATGCCAAAGTTCGGGCTAGCTTATCGAAGGTTGGACAGGTAAACGTAGCGCCCTATCAGCTACAGAATGTGTTTAACCCAGGAACAGGCTTCCCATTTGGTAGTCAGGCTGGTTTTGAGCAGAGCAATCAGCAAAATGACCCAAACCTGAAACCTGAATTTACAAACAGTCGGGAAGTAGGTATTGAAGTAGGCTTGTTTGACCGGTTTAACCTCGAAGCCGTTTATTACAATACGCTGACCACTAACCAGACTGTGCCTATTGGCATATCGCAGGCTACCGGTTATTCTACCGCGCTGATTAATACGGGTACGATGCAAAACCAGGGTTTTGAACTGGATTTGCGGTCAATTCGTCCGCTTGTCAACACGGGTGGTTTTACCTGGGATATTAACGCCAACTTCACCTATCTGGAAAGTAAGGTGACCGATCTGTATCAGGATCTTCCCCGAATCAATATTCCTTACGGATCAGACCCTTATCGCCCAACCCTTACGGGTGGTGCCTCAAATGTGTACGCAGCGAAAGGATATGCGTATCCAGCCCTGTTTGTGAGCGACATTCAGCGGATTCAGTCATCTGACCCAAAAGCGCCCAACTACGACGCAACCGGACAATACACAGGCCGACCCGTGGTTGATGCAACAGGTTATCCAATTCTGGACCCTAACCTTAAGTATGCCGGTACAACGCAGCCCAAATACCGCTTTGGCTTAACGAATACGTTCAAATTTAAAGGATTGACACTGGCGGCAGTAGTTGAATACCGTGGTGGTGCGGTTATCTACAATGCGCTTGGTAATGCCCTCGAATTTACTGGAGCAGGCATACGGTCCGTTTACGCCGGTCGTCAAAACTTCGTGTTCCCGAACTCGGTATTAGTTACTAACAATGCAGATAATACCACGGCTAGTGTAACACCGAACACGAATGTGACTACCAAAGACGGCAATCTGGTTTTCTGGACTAATTCAGGGTATCATAATGCAGCGTATAGCTATGTGACTAGTGCCGACTTCTGGAAGCTTCGCGAAGTTGTTCTGAGCTATAACATTCCGACGAAAATAATTGGCTACACAAAATTCATCAAGTCGTTGAACGTTGCCTTAACAGGTCGGAACTTGATCATGCTTCGTCCAAAAACGAACGTATTCACAGATCCTGAGTTCTCAGGCGGTACGAATGCCAACGATACCAGTAATGCGGTAGGTACAACCACCGAATACCAGACGCCCCCAACACGGCTTTATGGATTCCGGCTCAGCTTTGGTTTTTAAGCACTTATTTCAGCAAACAACAATGATTTATATAAAACGACTGACAGCTGGCATGCTTGCCGGCCTGTTGATGGTAATGACGGGTTGCAAAGATTACCTCAACGTCAATAATAACCCGAACCAGGTAACGGCGGCAACCCCGCAATTGGTACTACCCGATGCACTGGCTACAACAGGCTGGTATCTGACAGGAAACGTTCCTCCGGGAAGCACTGCCGGAAGCTTCTACTTTTTGAATCTCTGGATGGGTTACTGGAACTGGAGTGGTAACTACTCGATTGCCACATCTGACAAAAACTACCAATTTACCCAGGGGTTCAACAACAGTATCTGGTCAACTGCCTATCTCAACCTGAAGAACTACAACTACGTAGATACTCAGGCGGCAACTCTCGGCCAGCCACTTTTGCAGGGCATGGCTAAGATCATGAAAGCTCTACACTTTCAGTTGCTGGTCGACACCTACGGCGATGTACCCTACACGTCAGCATTGCAGGGTACTTCCAATATTTTACCTACCTACGACAAAGCGCAGGATATTTACGACGATCTGTTTAAACAGATTGACGCAGGTATGGCGCTGTTGGCAAAAGGAGATGGCACGCTTAACCCCGGCCCCAATGACATTATGTTTCAGGGTGACATAGGCAAATGGCTCAAGTTTGGTAACACACTTAAGTTACGCATGTTGTTACGTCAGTCAGAAAAAGCAGACCGGGCTTCGTTTATCCAAACGCAACTGGCCACCATTAAGGCATCTGGCTATGGCTTTTTGGGGGCGGGTGAAAATGCGAGTGTGAATCCGGGCTATACAAACTCACAAAACATGCAGAATCCTTTATACGGTGCGTTCTATGCCATTAATGGCAACCCAACAACGCTCAACAATCAGTATAAAGGCAACTTGTATGGCATCACCTTCTACAAGACCACAAACGACCCCCGTTTGGGCGCTTATTACAGACCGGTGGTGGGGACTGCATCTACCTTCAATGGGACGCTCTTCGGTACAACCGACGTCCTGGTGAACAGTCAGGTGTCAGATGTGGGTCCGGGTGTGTTGAAGAGTGTTTCTCAGAACTCCCCTATCCTGCAATCGCACGAAAGCTTGTTCATGCAGGCCGAAGCCGCACAGCGGGGCTGGATTACAGGTGACCCAAAGACCTTGTATCAATCAGCTATCGCCGAATCGTTCGTTAACGTGGGCCGCACGGCCGCAGAAGCAACCGCTTATTATTCTCAGGCGGGTGTCAATGATGTAAACTGGGATGCGTCGGCAAACAAGATCGAAGCCATCATCACCCAGAAATGGGCTTCTGAAAACGGCACAGCCCCCTTTGAGGCATGGTCTGATTACCGGCGTTTAGGCTTGCCAACCGGCGTTCCTATTTCGCAGGACCCGAGTACAAGCGTGAAGCAAATTCCGGTTCGGTTACTCTACCCCACATCGGAATACAGCAACAACGCGGCTAACGTAGGCGCTCAGGGCACGATCAATCAGTTTACGACCAAAATCTTCTGGGAGAAGTAATGCCCAGCCAAAACAAGCAAACAACCATGAACAAGTTATTTAGTATTATCGTGGCCGCGAGTTTGGCAGTGAGTCTGACTTCGTGCCTAAAAGACGACGAACACTTTGTCGATTTTGCCGGAGTTGGCTATGTGGCCGAGATTCCTTACGTAGCCAACCGGAGTATCCTGAAAACCGTGACGGTCGGTGCAACCAGCACGTCGCTCGTTGCGCCGGTCGATATCAATATTGCGTCGCCGAACCCGCCATCGCAGGATGTTCCGGTCACGGTAGCAATTGATCAGGCTGCTCTGACGGCTTACAATACGGCTAATAAAACAGCCTATACAATTCTGCCCGCAGCGGCTTACCAGCTAACCAACCCAACGGTAACGGTTGCCTCCGGACAGCGGATTGCCACGGTGAATGTCAACTTCATAGGTACGCAAATCCCTGCTACCGGAGGGCCTTATGCCGTACCAATCAGCATCACGACGGTACCGAGCAATGTGGTGATCAGTGCAAATTACCATACACAGATTCTGGTCGTTTCGCTGGCCAAATAAGGTGTGTACAGCAACAAAAAAGCCCCGCTACGTTTGTAGCGGGGCTTTTTTGTTGCTGTATTTTCAGGCAACGATCTCGGCAGGAACACCTTCTGTTTTACTTTGACCCGTTAGTTCGGTCAGTAGCTCCGCTACGTTTACGGTAGCAAAACTGCTGGCGTAGTCGGCCATGGCATAAGGAATGATCAATTCGCCGTTATTGATGAGTCCACCACAACTGTACACAACATTGGGTACATAACCTTCACGTTCGTTCTCGTCGGGACTCAGAATAGGTTCGCTGGTCCGGCCAATCACTTTAGATGGGTCGTTAAGGTCCAGAAGAAAGGCGCCAATGGCGTATTTCCGCATCGGTCCGACACCGTGACTCAGCACCAGCCAACCTGCTTCGGTCTCGATAGGCGACCCGCAGTTACCCAACTGAACATACTCCCAGTTGTAAGTTGGCTTCAGGATAAGCTCCTTCGTCTGCCAGAAATACAAATCATCGGAATACATCAGGTAAATATTTTCACCATCCTGACGGGAGATCATGGCGTATTTCCCGCCAATCTTGCGTGGAAACAGAGCCATTCCCTTGTTCGATACTTCGGCTCCGTTCAGGGTGCTTACACTAAAGTGAGTAAAGTCTTTTGTTTCCAGCAATTGTGGAAACGTGACGCGGCCATTGTAGGCTGTATAGGTGGCGTAAAAAGTTACCTCTCCGGTATCGTCGGTAAACTGAACGAAACGAGCATCTTCAATGCCGTTTGTTTCGTTGGGCGATGTCGGGAAAATGCAGCGTTCATCCAGACTCTGATCATCTTCGAAGTGAATTTCGTAGTTCGACTTTGCTAACGCCAACAGACCGCTTGCAATGGTTTCGTACTCAGCATTATATCGAAACTGTGCCGATACCCGCTTGATCTGTGCTTCCAGTTCCGACAGACTGAACTCATCGCCCAGCCCCACCATCATTTTTTCCTGAATGCTGTTTTCCAGACGCAGTTCGTACAATTTGCGCTCGAACATAGTCCGACTAAAGCGGTGGTTGGGCACGATTTCAGGCGATGTCACATATCGGGACGGTTGACGGAGAACAATTTTTCCGGTTTCGTCGATGTAACCCATGCGAAAGGAAATAGACGAAACGTGCCCCTCTCCTGTTGCGCGGAGGCTTAAAATGAACCGTCTGTAACCGGGGGGTACATTGGTCTGATCGGGGTGCCAGATCATTGACGGGTTGAACAAAGCCGCCGACTCGAGCGAGTATTCCATGGTAAAATATGCCCCCAGCAATAGTTTTCGGTCGTCAGTGAGCGGCTCATCGGTCAATAAATGGGCTTTTATCTGCTCAAATCGGTTTAACAGAAAACGTTCGAGTTTGTAATGGCGCCCCCCAAACTCACGGATCACCTCATCGAGTTTCTGTTCGGCTTCCTCATCAGTCATGCTACCCACACGAGCCACAATTTTCAGGGTTCGGGTGGTGCTGCCTAAATCGAATGGACGAAACAATACACGAGTAGGATCTGGCCGGAGAACGATGCCAGTACGAATGGCTTTTATAGTCATCAGTAATAATACGTTAGTAAGTGATCAAATGGAAGGTAATAAGTCAGGAGTGTATAAATGGTAAACACTGTTTCACACATCACTTACTCTTTTACAACTTGATCACTCACTAACTTATTATCCTAAGTTAATTTTAACCATTCATCATGGCAGGCATCGCCACATTAACAGGCTTGGCATCAGGCCGTTGTTTCTGAATGGTATATAATTCGGCTAAAGCCAATAAATAAGACAGCGTAGATTCGGCACCCTGATTCTGATTTACCCGATCAATATGCAGTCCGTCCCGGCAACCACCCGTTTGCTGGTCATAAAGGGGTAGGCCCAGATCATTGAACCCGGTAAACCATTTGAAAACACGAATGGCGGTTCGATGCCAGTCATCCTCGCCCGTCACCTCGAAAGCCGCCAGGCAAGCTGACAAGGTGCTCTGTGCCTCCAGCGGTTGCTGATCAAAATAAGCACGTGGCTGTCCTTTCGTATAAAAACCGTTTGATCCGATAGGCTGGAAATGCCCATGCGACGCAG
>CAXTJJ010000081.1:0-15057 GCA_964244155.1 uncultured Spirosoma sp. | reverse complement strand
AGCCATGGTGAACAGAGTGGGTAACAGATTAAACCCGATCAGCATCTGGTCAAGATTAGTCCGTAGGGTAGCCAGTGCTTTGTCGATGATAGCCCGGTGATCAAGAATCAACGACGGGATTTTATCAAATTCATACCAGTCGCAGCTGCCCGTTGTTGGATCGGTAGTGAGCCGGGTTTTGGTATAGTCGACGAGTGCGTAATAGCCCACCGAGACGAAGCGCTGCAGGCTCCAGTGGTTTTCTGTTGGGGTAAAGCCCTGACCGACCAGGATTTTTTTTACCACCTCAGGGTCGTTGCGTTCATACTTGCCGAAGACATGAAATTGTTCCAGGTATACATCGCTCAAACCCGTTCGCATGGTCAGAATGCGTTTGGCAGCATCATCTACGTCTTCTTTTTCCTGAATGTAGCCACCGGGTAAGGCATACAGGCCCGTGTTGGTATGCTCAATGATCAGCACTTTTAACTGATTTTCATGAAAGCCAAAAATTACCGGATCAACGGCAATCCCTTTTAGTAAACCTTCCCCCTGGGGATTTATTTCTCTGGGGTCGTTCTGACGAAGCATGCTACTCGAATTTTAAGCGAAGCTATCTATTTACTACACAAAAAAGCTATTTGCTGTTCTCTGTGTAAAAATGGTACAACAAAAAATTTGACAAACCATGTTCTTTTTTTATCATTGTATCAAAATGATATAATAAAGCTTAGCTACCCCTGTCTGCGTAAAAATTCCCTATGACCTAGCGGAGAAGAACGTAGAATAACTAAGAAAGCTTTCGTCTGAATGTCTATTTCTGCCCTTACCATGAAAATCGTTACCCTACCGTTTCTGCTTTTGTTTTTATGCTTAGGCACAGTCTTTGCCACAGTCTCCATTGATAATTTAGCCGTTGATTATCAGCGGAATCCACTGGGAATTGACCAGATGAGTCCCCACTTTTCGTGGCAAATGAAGGCCCTTGATGGCAAACGGGGTTATGCGCAAACGGCGTATCAGCTTGTTGTGACGGATGCCAAAAATCAGCTTGTCTGGGATTCGAAGAAAGTAAATTCAGCCCTGTCGCATGGCGTCGAATACGCAGGCAGTGCGCTGAAACCCACCACCCGATACACCTGGAAAGTGACGGTTTGGGATAACCTGGGCCAGATGACAACCAACGCAGCCTGGTTTGAAACCGGTTTGATGAACCCGGCTATTTCTGCCTGGTCGGGGGCGAAATGGATTGGCGGGGGCGATGCCGACCTGGTTTTTTATCCGCACTACCTGTCGGTGTACAAATTCCAGTTTGGTCTACAACTGGATAAGGCCACTAACTCAACCAAAGCCGCTTTTGTGATCGGGGCCAATGACCGGCGACTGATGAACAAAGACCTCAATATACTGGGCGTGCAAAACGGGCCGAATCAGAGTTATATCGCGTTCGAGCTGGATATTTCGACCGTTACCGATGCGCCGGAGGGACTCGCCAAACTCAACATTTATCGCGTTGGTTATACTAAAAATGATAAAGCCGAGGTGCCGTTCAAGAGTCTAGACATTCCACAGACACTCATTAACAACGCTAACAAATACGATAAACACACGGTGTTGGTCGAGTGTAATTTTGGCTTGTTTGAGTTATTCGTAGACGGGAAAGAAGACGTTAACAAACTCAAAGAAAAGACTGAAGGAACGCCATCGCGTTTTGCCGCACGGGGCATCAACCTCAATCCGGTTGGCAGCGGCAACAACTTCATCAGTTTTCCGATGGTGGCCGATATTGGCTTTCGGGTTCAGGAGAACCAGGTGGCCCATTTCTCCCAAGTCGAAATCCGGAATTTTCGCTACCCGTCAAATCCATTATTCACTGAAAACCTGAGCGGTTCGGCCTATAACGGCATTTTTAAATCAGAAAAGTTGACCGTCAATAACAGTCAATACACCATTAAAGGCGACGCGCTGATTACCGCCGATCCAAGTCGCAATGCGGCTCCTATGCTTCGAAACACGTTTACCACACAGAATAAAGCTATTGCCAAAGCCCGTTTGTATGTGACGGCGCGGGGAATCTATGAGCTGTATCTGAACGGCAACCGGGTGAGCAACGACTATTTCAACCCTGGCCTGACCCAGTACAACAAGCACCACATGTACCAAACCTACGACATTACGGACGCGGTAAAACAAGGCCAGAAAAATGCGTTGGGTGCCTGGTTAAGCGAAGGCTGGTGGAGCGGAAACATCACGTTTAGTGGCGATAGCTGGAATTACTTCGGCGACCGGCAATCGCTGTTGAGCAAACTGGTTATTACCTATACCGATGGAACAGAACAAGTTGTTACCTCTAATCCGCAGGAATGGAAGTTATTTACGGATGGGCCCGTTCGCTATGGCTCGTTCTTTCAGGGCGAAGTTTATGATGCTACCAAAGAAGTATTGGTAAAAAACTGGTCGGCCCCAGCGTATAACGATGCAGGCTGGAAGCCCGCCGTTGAGGTGCCTCTGGAAGGAACAGCTTATCAGGGAACATTCACCGATTTTCTGGGCCGGAAATCGTCGCTTGACTATAAAGAATTCAGACTTGTCGGGCAGATGGGCGATAACGCCAGTCTGGTCAAAACCATGCCCGCTCAGAAAGTAGACGAAGTTCGCCCAAAGGTATTTGTTTACGATATGGGCCAGAATATGGTCGGCTTCCCACAGATTCTGGTCAGAAACGGTAAGAAAGGGCAGGTTATTACGATGCGCTATGCCGAGGTGAAATACCCCAATTTGTCGGAATACAAAGACAACACAGGCATGGTCATGATGGAGAACATCCGAGCCGCCCTTACGCAGGATATGTACGTGCTGAAAGGGGGCGATGAGACCATACAGCCCCGTTTTACGTTCCACGGCTACCGCTATCTGGAATTAACAGGCATTGACAAGGCCATTCCTGTAACGGATGTGAAAGGACTGGTTATCAGTTCCATATCGGCGTTGTCGTCGCAGTACGAAAGCTCTAATGCGCTGGTCAATAAATTGTGGCAGAACATCACCTGGTCGCTTCGGAGCAATTTCCTGTCCATTCCAACGGATACCCCGGCCCGTAACGAACGGATGGGTTGGAGTGGTGATATTTCGGTATTCTCAAAAAGTGCCACCTACCTAACCAATGCCGATCTGTTCCTTCGCCGACACCTGTTGGCCATGCGGGATGTACAGGCCGAAAACGGTCGATTTACCGATGTTGCACCCATGGGCGGTGGTTTTGGCGGTACACTTTGGGGGAGCGCCGGTATTGTGGTGGCCTGGGAAACCTATCGGCAGTATGGGGATGTAACGCTGTTGAAAGAGCATTACGAAGCCATGAAGCACTATACCGATTTTCTGGAAACCAAGATCGAAAAACCAGCCGGTATTCTCAACGAAGGCCCGCTGGGCGACTGGCTCAGCCCCGAAGGCAACAAGAACGATAATACGTTATTCTGGATGGCTTACTATGCTTATGATCTGGGTATTATGGGTAAAGTAGCTACGATTCTGGGTAAGTCCGACGATGCGACTCAGTTCGTGAAACGGCAAAACGAGATTAAAACGGTCTGGAACGATATTTACATCGATAAGACGACGCACAAAACGGTGAAATCGGGTGTAAAGACCGGCTTTATGGGGCCACCCAGTCAGCAGGAGCAGGCTCAGACATCGGATAAAGGACAGTTGATTGATACGCAGGCTTCGTATGCCATTCCGCTGGCACTGGGTGTCGTCAACGACGAAAACAAACCGTTTGTCGTCGCGCATTTGAACGAGACCATTGAGCGGAAAAATAAGGATGACGAAGGCATCGAACGGCCCGCTTATTCGTTGATGACCGGTTTTATCGGAACCGCTTCGATCACCGAAGCACTGTCGGAAAATGGAAGTCCGGCCAATGCCTACCGGCTGTTGCAGCAGCAGGATTACCCATCCTGGTTGTATTCGGTCGTGAATGGTGCGACCTCCATCTGGGAACGCCTGAACTCCTACACGGTCGATAATGGATTTGGGGGTAATAACAGCATGAATTCCTTCAACCACTACTCGTTCGGGGCGGTAGCTGCCTGGATGTATAACAATTCATTAGGCATTCAACGGCACCCGTCAACCCCAGGTTTTAAAGAAATTGTTCTGAAACCCACCCCCGACCCGACCAAAAAAATGACGTTTGCCAAAGGATATTATGACTCGGTCTATGGCCGGATCAGCAGCGAATGGGCGTGGGAAGGGAATAGCTGGCTCTACAAAACGACCCTGCCTGCCAACACCACAGCCACGCTTTATCTGCCTGCCAAAAGTCTAAGTCAGATCAGTGAAGGCGGTAAACCCATTGCTCAATGGAAAGGCGTAAGTCAGGCCAATGGACAGGTTATGATTCCGTTAGGCTCAGGGAGTTATTCATACACGATTACCAATTAATTCATAACCGAACTACATCAGTGCTACGAACGAGAGGTGATTTGAGCCTGTCCAGTTTATAGTGTCCTTCGATACAGGCGAATCTGTAAACTGGACACCGGTTTACCTGTATAAACGTTTTCTACCTGTACTTTATCGCCATTAGCCTCAGGCTGTACTTCATGAAAGATCAGCGTTTCGCCAATGCAGCTTTCAATCGTGTGGGAATAAGTAAATGCCGTGGTATCAGTCGTGTTTAACGGGTAATGCTGTTGCTTCAGGGCCAACCATCGAAATCGAATGGATATGACTGACTGCTTTGGACGATCCTGAAACGCTGATGCCAACACGAGGTGCCCGATCCCAGCGCGGTAAGAACGAGCCATCAAGCGGGGCGTCTGATAGGAGTGTAGGCGTGTCTTTCCCGGTCTGCCAACCGAAGGTGTAAAATTGGCCGGATTGACTATGAAGCGAGAGTTCAACCGTCGATTTGTTGGCGGGTAGTCGCTGTGTTTTCAACACGGTACGAACGCCGTCTTTTATCTGCCAAAGCTGGAGAGAGTCTTTCTGAACGCCGATCCCAAGCACATTATTGGCATCGCCGTATACACAAATACTTTGCTGTAGAGCGGCCTCCGGGCTAACCGCAGCCGTAAAGGTGTAGGTTCCTTTTTTGACGACCAATCCCAGAAAGTTACCGGCGGGGCTGGAGGCTGTATGAGCTAGCTGCAACTGACCCTGCCGGATGCTATAGCTGGGTTCTGGCTGGCTTACATCCCATACCCAGGGTATGGATGTCATTTCTTTTGAGAAATCAACAGATAGATTTGTGTCTCGTTTTTGCGAAGTACCCATCGGCGATTCGGCTTGTGCAGGAAGCGTTGTACCATACCGGAAAGCTGGCCATTGCGTGTTCTCATTCCAGACCAGCTCGCTCAACATGCCCTGACGACCTGTAAAAGTGAAATCAGCACCGTTATAGGCATGGTGTAAATAAAAATAACGGTTGTTCGAGGTGGTAACCACGGTCCCATGCCCAGGGCATTTCCAGCTTTCACTACCTATCAGTACAGGGTTGCCGGAAAACTTTTCCCACGGCCCCTGTAGTTTCTCCGCACGAGCCAAACCGACCTGATAGTTGCATTGCGTTCCGCAGCAGGCATTCCCCGCATAGGTCATGTAGAAATAACGGCCTCGTTTAAAAAGAGCCTGTCCTTCCAGCCCACCGGCTTCCCAACTGGCGCGATCAGCTTTCAGTAACGGGAAAGCCTGGCCAGTGATCCGAAGGCCATCGGCGGATAATTCGGCTCCCAGAATCTCGATGTCCCTGCCCTTGTCCAGGCCGTATGCTTTCCAGGTAATGTAACGATGGCCTTCGTCTTCAATGATAAAAGCATCAATGGCTTCGGCCGTCCACTCAAGCAGTAAGCCATGATCTGTAAATCCTTGGCGAAGATCCTGCGTGGTGGCTACCCCTATGTAGGAGTGGCCATCGCTTTTCCGACGGGCTGTGTAGTAGACATAAAAAGTATCCTTGTGGTGCACTAGCTCGGGGGCCCAGTAACTGCCCATTGTCCAGGCTGGAAGCGTCCTGAACACCGGCCCGACATAAGTCCAGTTAATCAGGTCCTTGGAGGTATACATCGGAAAAGCTGGCCCCCATTCCGACGACGTACCCGCAGCGTAGTAGATATCGTTAACCCGGATGATCGACGGGTCGGCAAAATCACCCGGAATAACCGGATTTTGGTATGTAACCTTCGTGGCGGCCGGAGGAGTGGACTGCGCAAAGCACGAGGTGATACAGATTAACGCAATAAGGGATAGTAAGCTGCTTCGTGTCATAGTAGGCTGATCGGCAGGTTAAAGATACCGCGAGCGGCCTGCCTAACCTACACTAACGCCAAAATTTATAAGCTTCGTAACCTGCCTTTTTTGCCTGTACCAAGTGTGTCTTGAACTCGCGAAGTGAGCTTGTATCGTAAGGAAGCATATCTTGATTATTCACGAAGGCAGCTTGCTCTTCGGGTCTTAATCGTTGCCAATAAGCCCAATTCTGGTCTGACAACCGTTGCTTCAGGTAATCGTTTATAGACCCATTATCAGCTGGATCCCGATAGTCGCCCGTTTGATAGCAGTAACTCCTGATAGCTGAAACTATACTTAGAGAGGCCTTTACAGGTATGGTAGTTTTCATGCAAACGATCATTTTTTTGCTATAGTCTTACCAGTAACTTAAAGTATATCAGGGAGTGTGGATCGCTTACGAATCTATTTTACAAAAATAATCCATTGAGCAGTATTGTCAAGAGGCTTAAAATAAATAAAAGCAGAATTTTTGTAAGAAATCTGCTTTTAAACATATGTAAAATCAAGCGTTTATTAGATACTGATGGTTACATAAGGTATTTCTTTTTTTATTTTTATGACAAATGTTTGCCGGGCCTCTCTAAGCTACAGCAATAGACCTGCTGCCAGCTTCAGTCGAAGTTTTTGCTGCGCTCCCAGTCAATTTGCAGGGACTGCCAAAGGGCTAAATCCTGAGACGATAAACGTTGCTGCAAATACTGGTTTAATTGAGGCCCATAAGTACGTTGCGGATGATTACCAGGATCTTCCCGATATGCTTTTACATGACTTACAATACGTCCTAAAGCGGCTAATTGATCTGTAGATTGGGTTGTGTTCATGAATAGAAAGTGGAAGGAAAAATAAATGAATTTGTCTGGAAATATTGTAATGTGTTGAAATTAATTCTGCTTGAAGAACAATAACGTTTTTATTTATTACCAGTCAAAAAATCTTTTATATAAACTTATTAAAAATGTATATTAATTGCCTTGGCCTGACGAAATTTTATTAAGCACATTAAATATAAAGTATATAACCGTACTAATTAATAACTCACCTAAATTACTGTTAAGGTATTTATTAACCGGTAGATAAATTTTGTTCCCATACAGTATGAATTTTAGGTCATACGCTAGCTAAACCGGTCATTAAACTTTATAGATACCTTCTAATAAAGAAAGTCGAACATATTTAAAATGGATGTGACTCTGTCGGCAGTACTTAGTCTGAATGGTATACTGTTCTACTTATTTATACTGTTAAAATTAATTATACTGTTGCCTTCTATCCATATAACGTGCAGAAAGTTAGCTACATCAATGATGTAATTAACCTCTGCACGTTTTTGTCTTTACAGAGTTATTAAACTGCAATTGCGGTAACTATTTTAACGGCGGCTTTATTAAAACAGATTGTGGTTTATTTACAGGTAAATTTTTATAAATATGATAATGAATTAATACTGATTGACCCGCTATTTACACAAGCGAATCACCCCTTTGTTAAGCAGCCTCTTTGATTAAATCAACGGATTAGTAACGTAGAAAGGAAAACGAAGGGAAGGTTTTTTTACTAGCTTTCTAACACAAAACCTATGTTTGTTGTGTACCCGAGTAGTTGTATTGGATGTTTCTACAAGTTTCTTTACTATATATATAAATTCTATATAGGATACAAAGCCAGTTTTATTCTGAAAGGCTGGTCTGTTTCAGTCCAGGGCTGCCGCCTGGAATTTACTCCATTGGCTAACTCATTTAATGATCAAATCTGGTTAAATCAGGCATGTTCCCTTATATTCGGCGTCCAATACTCTTTGCTAAATGAAAGTTAGAAAAGCCGTCATTACCGCAGCTGCGCGCGGAGAACGTTTATATCCGGTAGCCGATACGATACAAAAGGCCATGCTTCCGGTCATTGATATTGATGGGTTGCACAAACCCGTTATTCAAGCCATTGCCGAAGAGGCTTTTCTGAGTGGCATCGAAGAAATTTGTGTCGTTTGTGCCCCCGGCGATGGAGAACGCTATATCAGTGCTTTTACATCGTTGCGAGACAACCTGGTTAAATCGTATAAAAGCGTCGACTGGGCCAGAGAGGAGGCCGAAAAAATAGATAACCTCATTAGCCGGGTTCAGTTCACCGAGCAAAAGGAACCGCTTGGCTACGGTCACGCCGTTCATTGTGCCAAAGACTTTGTCAATGACGAACCGTTTCTGCTGCTACTGGGCGATTATCTGTATGTATCCAACCTTATCAACAAACGGTGTGCTGCTCAGCTAATTGAGCTGGCTATGCAGGAAAACTGCTCGGTATCGGCCGTTAATCCAACCATCGAACATCAGATTGGCCGGTACGGCACCCTCACCGGCAAACATCTCCCCAATATGACAGGGGTGTATCAAATCGAAAAACTTATCGAGAAGCCCTCGCTGAGCGTCGCTGAACTCGAACTTCAGACCCCCGGTTTGCGTGTTGGCTATTACCTCTGTTTCTTCGGAATGCACGTATTTACCCCCACTGTTTTTGCGATTCTTGAGAAACAACTCGCCCAGGGGGGCAAGAATATTCTCCTGACACCCACATTGCAGGAACTGGCCGATACCGAAAAATACCTGGCTCTGGAAGTAAAAGGCAATCGTTATGACTTAAGCGGGCGACAAGGGCTGTTAAGGGCGCAAATGGCGCTGGGGCTCGCGGGTCTGGCCCATGACGAAACCCTTACATCCATGGTAGAGCTGCTGGCCGAAGCGAATACACGAAAGGCGCAATTGGTTCAATAAGTAAATGGATAATGAACAATGGATAATTAACATCCTTCATCGTCCATTATCCGTTGCTCATTATCCATTATTCATTTATTTATCGACATGAATGTTTTTATAGAAACAATTACTTCTGCTGATTCCAACACCCGTGACCGATCCTTTTTTGACCTCAGCCGAAATCTATCGGCCAGTAATCTGTTAAAAGCCCTGCGTGAACTGGATGAATTCAGAAAGTCTACGCCCAACTTATACGATAAAGTCAGAGCAATTCTTTTCCTGTATGCCGGGTTTCGCTTTTTCCTGATGGAAGCCAACGAAACGCCGACAATTGGTAAGGTTCCATATGCGGGTTTTGAAGACTTACTGGCTCGCCGATTCGATCATGCTATTGCCCTGTTTCTACAGGATTTGGACAAACATGGACCTAATGCCACTCTGTTCAGCGCGTTAGCGGATAGCTACCATCATTTGTCCTTCCAGATTCTAGCCGATCAGGTCCGTAAGAGCGTTCGTTCCAGCAAAGGAAACCAGTGGATGTTTCGGGTAGGGCACCAGGCCGAGCATCCCATTCGTATGCATCCAAGCCTGCTGCAACGCCCGGACAATTCGCTCTTTTACCCAATCCTGCACGAGCAAACGTCGGTGCGGATGGACCTGACCCATAGCGGCTGGTCTGATATTTTCTTTCTGGGTATGGACTACCCCGAAGGGGCACGCGTTATCAATGTCTCTATCGACCTCGGCGTTTTTGGGCGCGACAAAGACATTCGTCCACCCCTGCATTGTTATGTGCGGGTTATTTCGGAACCAGTACTGCGCCTGACCAGCGTTGATTTGAATACCACCAAAGATATTCATGACCTTGCCGATCTGTTCAACTTCGGTAATGATTACCTGAGTCTGGTCAAAGCCGGTGTTATTGCGTCCGGGTTGATTCCGCCCTCGTTTGAAGGGACAAATCAATCTCTGGCCGAAATCCTGACCCGTATTGTGGCCCCCGGCATGGGCATCGAACTGGTCACAAAAGTGAACGACATTCCGAAGGGGTCCCGTTTTGCCGTTTCGACCAACCTGCTTGGCTCCATTATTAGCCTGCTGATGCGGGCAACGGGTCAAACACAAACGCTGGAAGGGGGGTTGCAGGAGAGCGAACGGCGTCTGGTAGCATCGAGAGCTATTCTGGGCGAATGGATTGGCGGTTCGGGCGGGGGCTGGCAGGACTCCGGGGGCGTCTGGCCGGGTATCAAAGCGATTCAGGGTACGTTTGCGCAGGAAGGAGACCCGGAATCTGGTATTAGCCGGGGCACTCTATTACCCCGCCATCGCGTGTTGCAGGGGGCCGATGTGCACCCCGATATCCAGGAGAAGCTGATGAATTCACTGGTGCTGATGCACGGCGGTATGGCATCCAATGTTGGCCCAATTCTGGAAATGGTTACCGAAAAGTACCTGCTTCGGGGCAACAATGAATGGACTGCCCGCCAGCAAACGAACCAGATTTTTGACAATATACTGGGAGCCATCCGGGAGGGCGACATTAAGAAATTAGGCGTCAATACCGCCCGTAACTGGGAGTTTCCCATCAAAACGATCATTCCCTGGGCCTCGACCTATTTTACCGAGCAGATCATTGCCAAGGCAAAACAGCAGCTTGGCGACGATTATTACGGGTTCCTGATGCTTGGCGGTATGTCTGGCGGAGGGATGGGCATGTTTGTGAATCCTGTCCATTATGAGGAGTACAAGCTACAGGTGCTGGAGATGCTTCGGAAAACAAAAAACGAATTATCCGACTCGCTGCCCTTTGCAATGGAGCCGGTAGTGTATAACTGGAGCATCAACAACAAAGGCACCTGGGCCACCCTGCACGAAGGCAATGAAGCCCTGATGCCGGAGCAGTATTACGGTATTCAGGTGTCGGAACTGGTACGGAAAGATCCTAACTCCATTCCCTACGTTCGTCGGGCCGAGATCGACTATTTTACGACCTACTGTGATAAGAACAACCTGGCCTATCCGCTCCTGCGCACCATTGTCAGTAATCTATTCAAAGTGTCGGACCCTACCTCTCAGGGCAATCGAAGTGCCGAAAACGAAAAAGCGGATCGGATAAAGAAAGAGAATGGGTTCGACTACATCCAGCATGGTGAAATTCGGGAGGAGTTGCAAAAAGGCCGGATCGGGCTGGCGCGTAACCGGCTGTCGGCCGAAACCACGATCGAGGATGTTGACCCGGATGATCTTGTCCGGTTTGAGTCATTAGCTTCGGCTACCCAGGCTGGCGAAGCGGCCATTCGGGCGGGTAAGGTCGCCATACTGAGCCTGGCCGCCGGAGTAGGCAGCCGCTGGACCAAAGGGGCGGGTGTGATCAAAGCCATCAATCCCTTTGTCGACATTGACGGCGCACACCGGAGTTTTCTGGAAATACACCTGGCCAAAACCCGGAAAGTTGCCGAGCGTTACGAAGCCGTAATTCCGCACCTGATAGCGACCAGTTACCTGACGCACGAACCCATTCGGAAAAAGCTGGGACAAACACGCAACTTCGGCTATCCGGGAGCCACGTACCTATCGCCGGGTCGTTCCATAGGGCAACGGTTTGTACCGATGGAGCGTGATTTGCGTTTTTTGTGGGAAGAAATGCCGCAGGAAACACTCGACGAACACAAGCAAAAAGTCCGTGATTCCGTACGGCAATCTATGATCGCCTGGGCTAAGTCGAAAGGGGAGGGCAGCGACTATGTCGATAATATTGCCGCCCAACGCTTTTCGCCCCTGGGGCACTGGTACGAAGTGTCTAACCTGTTGCGCAACGGTACGCTGGCCAAATTACTCGCCGAGCATCCGACCGTAGAAACCATCATGCTTCATAACGTCGATACGCTTGGTGCCGATGTCGATCCGGCTATTGTAGGGTATCATCTCGAGTCAGGCGATGCACTCACCTTTGAAGTCGTTCCCCGTCGCATTGAAGACCGTGGGGGTGGGCTAGCCAGGGTAAATGGCCAGGTTCGCCTGTTAGAAGGGTTGGCCCAGCCCAGAGAAGAAGACGAACTGAGCCTGAGCTACTACAACACCAACACGACCTGGATTAAGGTTGATCCGCTGCTTCAACTGTTTGGACTGACCCGCGATGATTTACAAACCGGCGACGAAGCCCAACTGGCCAAAGCGGTACGGAGTGTAGCCCATCGGATACCTACGTACGTTACTATCAAAGACGTGAAATACCGCTGGGGACACGGGCAGGAAGATATTTATCCGGTCGCGCAGATTGAAAAACTGTGGAGTGATATGTCGGCCTTAACCGATGTCAAGTGTGGCTACATTGCTGTGCCTCGCTATCGTGGTCAGCAGATGAAAGATCCGGCTCAGTTAGATTCCTGGGTCATTGACGGCAGCAGAGATCACGTAGCCTCGTTATGCACCTTTGACGCACCTGTCGTCGTATAGTGATGTGGATAATAGGGGTAAGTGTGGTGTCGGCTTTTTAAACCCGACACCACACTTAAAAGTTTTAACCACAGAGCGTCGCAACGGCGCAACGCTCTGTGGTTAAAACTTACTTCGTGGAAAACTTATAAACGGTTGTGCTCGTATAGGTCTGGCCCGGCCGTAAAGCGGTCGATGGGAAATTGGGCTTGTTAGGCGAATCGGGAAAGTGCTGGGTTTCCAGGCAGATGCCAAAGCGTCGTTTATACACTACGCCTTCTTTCCCTTTGAGGTTATTCAAGTGATTGGCCGTGTAGAGTTGCACCCCCGGTTCTGTTGTGTAGACTTCCATAAAACGGCCGCTTTCGGGATCGTGAACGGTGGCGCCCAATTTCAATTTCGTCGATTTGTCAGTAAATACCCAACAGTGGTCATACCCCGAGCCATACCGGATTTGAACATTCGTGGTATCGTTTATTCTATCGCCTACAACGACTGGCTTTGTGAAGTCAAAGGGCGTTCCGGCAACGGGTTCGATGGCTCCGGTTGGAATCTGGCCTGCATCGGTCGGTAGATACGAATTGGCCTTGATCTGTACCTCATAGCCTAAAACATCCCGCTTCATACCCGACAAATTAAAGTAAGCATGATTGGTGAGGTTAAGAACGGTCGCCTTATCCGTAGTTGCTTTATAATCTATGCGCAATGAATTGTCTTTCTGGAGGGTGTAGACCACTTCTACGGATAAATTTCCGGGATAGCCCTCTTCGCCATCAGGAGACGTATAGGTTAAGTGTAAAGCGGGTTCGTTGCCGGTAACGGGCCTTGCTGCCCATAACTTCTTATCGAATCCAACTCGTCCGCCGTGGATGTGGTTTGCCCTGTTATTCGCGGCCAGCGTATAGTCTTTCCCGTCAAGCGAGAACTTGGCACCGCCAATACGATTCCCAAACCGCCCGATAATGGGTCCAAAGCTGGGGGTGCCTTTCAGGTAATCGGCAAACGCAGGCATCCCCAGTGTAATGTCCTCGTACGTTCCGGCTTTGTCGGGCGCCGTCCAGGAAACGATATAGCCGCCATAATTGGTGATCTGGACAGTCATACCCGCTTTATTTTTCAGCGTGAATAAATCAGCCTGACGGCCATCCGGGAAGCTGCCAAACGTTGTTTTTTCGATACCGGCTTCTTGTATCACGGGTTGGATGGGCCTGGGTTTAGCATAACTGTACAGTACGTTTAGGGCAAGCCCACAGCAGAGGGCATACGAAAAGAGTTTCATTAGTTAGCAGGTTTAGGAGAGCTGAGGCCGATCTGGCGCATGAAAAAGGTTAAGGCTTCCTGATGAACATCGATGTCATTCGGGTAATCGTGTTTACCGCCAATCACCTTCAGCAGAACCACTTCGGGCTTTCCTTTCGCTGTGTAGGTGTAGCGTTCAATGCGTTTGCCATCGGTAGGGTCAGTATCGGCGAGGGTTTCTTCGGTTGGCTTGCCCCGGTAGCGGGCCAGGTCAGCCCAGTAGGCCAGTGTCTGTTCGGAAGAGCGCACGGTGCCCATGTTCACGTTGTTACCCAGCATAACGAGCCCACCATTGTACGGGTTGATGGGGTCTTGTGTGCCATTGATGATCATGGTAGCAACGGGCTTCCCGGAAGGGACGCAGTCCATATTATCCGTATCGGGCAGATTAGCGACAATGGCGGTGATGGCTTTGAAAGCGGCAGGCATGGTTAGTGCGAGTTTATAGGCCATATGCCCCCCGCCCGATGTACCAACGGCAAAAACGTGCTTTTTCTGAATGTGGTATCGTTGACTGAAGTAGGCAATCATGCCGTTAAAGAAAGCCTGCTCATTGACATCTTCACGATTGGCCGCTGCGGGCGATGCTTTCCGGCACTCGTTCCAATATCGTTGATAGCCATCCGGATAAACAACCAGGGTATTCTGTGTGTTGGCCTGTTTCTCCATATTCGCGGCAGCGTTCATCATTCCCTTGCCATCTCCGCCCGACCCATGCAGGACAAAAATCAGACTGGGTTGATGAAACGACTGGGGCGGCCTGTTAAAGTGAAACACCCGATAATGGCCTTCAATCTGAATGGAGTCATTAATTAACTGCGCTTTTGCAGGAGAAACCAGAAAGAGAAAAAGCCAAAAGGACAATATGTTTTTCATGCAGGAAAGAACTTCAGGTTTAGCGGTAGCTGCGTCTATGTCACTTTAAGGCTAACCAGGCCATATCCTACTAAAAAAACTACGCACTATGTTGTTATGCCTATCCAAAGGGCGGAAAGGTTCCTGAAATACAGCCTGCCATTTTAACCGGAATGTAGCTGTAAGTTGCAGGTACATAAGGCACAACTGATCGTATAATGCCTTATTAAATGACAGAATGTCGGATGAAAAAGGCTACGCTCGGCTAAAATCCAGCCTGGAACAGTTCATGAGCGGGTTGGATCTTACATGTAAACGCGATACATAATGGAAACTAATTTTGTGACGTTTGCCGACTCGGCCTCACAGCCAGCCGGGAGAGGAGAGTCGGATTCCGCTTTGCTGGATGCTTATTCGAACACAGTAGTTACGGTTGCCAAAAGAGTTAGTC
>CAXTJJ010000080.1:0-15072 GCA_964244155.1 uncultured Spirosoma sp. | reverse complement strand
AGAAAAAGAAAGGCTGGGAAATGCCCTTCGAGAAATTGTACACCCGGCTGCTCGAAAAAACAAAAGGCCGGATTGTAATCGCCGACAGTCGGTTTCCGCACGAAGTGGCACCAGCTTCTGAGCCAACGGCTACACTATCGGCCGACGAGTGGGCTGCCTATCAAGGACGCGTTACGTTCAGCGACGACCTTCGTCCCAGCACCGACCCATCAACGGCCAACCGCCCGCTTTGGGTTGAAATCAGCGTCTGATTCGTTTTAAATACCCCTTCACACCCTATGAACTCTGGTATACCTACCGCATCACCCGAAGTCGACTCCTCAACCACGACTAACGATTCGTCTGTTTTCGATACTATTGCCCTGAGCATGTCTGGAGGTGGTTTTCGGGCGTCGGCTTATGCCCTTGGCACGTTGCAAGGCCTGCATCAGCTTGGCATACTTGATAACGTTCAGATTTTATCTACCATCTCGGGAGGCACGATCACCGGGGCTTATTACGCCCTTCGCCGAAAAAAAGGTGACGGGTTTGAGGCAATTTACCGCGACTTCTATAACCTGCTGGCGGCCGATGACCTGCTGCCGAAAGCACTTGCCAACTGGAAAGCTGCCATAGCCAGTCAGCAACGGCAGTACAAGCTCATTCGGGCCTTCGCCGACGTGTATGACCAGCACCTGTTTGGGCATGCTCTATTTAATGAATTCTTTACACCAACGACAGGCACCTTTGCTACCCCTCCCTTACAAACTGTCATTTTTGGGGCTACAGAGATGTATTCAGGAACAGCCTTTCGATTTCAGTATGCCGATCTGCCGGAGAAGTTTACCACCCCAGACAGAGTACTGCGTCAAAGTTATCGGATAGGCAATGGCAACGTAAACATCCATCATGACCGGGCGTGCAAGCTTCGATTAAGCGATATGGTGGCGGCTTCCTCGTGTTTCCCAGCCGGATTTGAGCCCTTGGTACTGCCCGACGATTTTCCCACTACCGACCCCAATGACCTGTTGTTTTTCTCCGGCACCGATGCTCAGTTACCGATAAAGCGGTTGGCGCTGATTGACGGCGGTATTTACGATAACCAAGGCATCGAGGGCTTAGTGGGGGCCGAACGGCGAAATCAGCTATACCGAAAATCGCCGGAAGGGGCAGTGGCTGCCCAGACAGGCTCGCTGCCCCGACCTACCAGCCTGTTTCTGCTGGCCGATGTAGCGAGTGCGGGCATGGGCTTATACGAGGCTCCGGCTCCCGGTCCGGCTCGTGATTCAGAACGTTCGTTCAGGCAATGGGGCCAGATGACAGAAAAAATCAAATGGGGCCTGTTGGTGGCTGTGGGTACACTGGCCCTGGTAAGTTTGGGGATGCGTCATGGAGGCAACTTCGGGATGGGCTTATTAACAGGCTTACTGCTGTTTGGACTCGTGCTGGTCGTGGGCGGTGTATGGGCCTTTCAATCGCTTATGGGTAAGCTGAAAGCCGCCAGCCCTACCCTTTTTCAGATGGCCCTCCCACCCCTGCGAACCTTGACAGCGGGGCAGTTGCTGTATCTTTTGAGGGTACGGGGCAGTAGTGTATTTGAGCTACTGAACTCCGTGTTTTTGCGTCGGGTCCGAAGCCTGAACTATGGGCTACTCTTCGACAATGAAGGCGAAGACAGCGATAAACCCATACCGGCCACCACCCTTCCCAGTATCATTGGCAGCCTTCTGAAAGATTACCAGAAACCATTCCTGCGGGACCAACTACAACCGGTCATCGAAACCATACAGACGGCCAGTGAAATGGGTACAACATTGTGGTGGCTTGACGACAAACGCCGTATGGACGCCATCATCAACAGCGCCCAGATTACACTCTACTGGCGCATTGTCAGGCATTTTGACTGGCAGATACGGCAACATAAACCTGTGTCGCCTAAAGATCAGGCTGTTTGTGACAGAGCAAAAAAACTGCTGAAAGACGTGTATCATGTACACGTCAGATAAGCCTTACTGCTGGTCTCGACATAGAACGCCGATGGGTAAGACGCCTGAGATCCGGAATGATTTTAAACCGATTGCCTAAAGATCACGTTTTCAGGTAATCGGTTGGCGTTTGTTGATAGAACTCCCGGAAAACTTTGGTAAAATAGGAAGGCGATTCAAAGCCTACCATGTAAGCTGTTTCTGACGCGTTGTGGCCAGCTCGCAGTAAGTCGATGGCTTTGCGAAGCCGATACTGACGAATAAGCTCGTTGGGCGACAATTGAATGAGCGAATTTACTTTGGTATAAAGTGTTTTCCGGCTCATGGCCAACTGGTCGGCCAGCCATTCGACACTCAGTGAAGAGTCGTCGAGTCGCTGCTCAACAAGCGTATACAGACGACGCAAAAACTGGTCCTGAACCGCTTCGAGGGGAGTAGACGGTTCGGGTTGCGCCAACTGCCGGCGATACTGCTCCCGTAATTTCTGCTGGTGGTTGAGCAGGTTGCGTAAACGTAAGCGCAGTTCGCCGACATGAAAAGGCTTCGTTAGATACTCGTCTGCCCCATAGGCCAGGCCCTTTAACCGACTATCCTGCTCAAGACTGGCCGTCAACAGAATAACAGCGATATGATCTGTAGCCGGATCAGCTTTGAGTTGCTCAATGAGGGCGTACCCATCCATGCGAGGCATCATCAGGTCAGAGATGATGATATCGGGCAGTTCCTCTTTGGCCAGCACCCAGCCTTCATACCCGTTGGCAGCCGAACGAACCCGGTATGTAGTGGCGAGTTCGGCGATGATAAACTCCCGAAGTTCAGCATTATCTTCAACCACCAGGATCAGCGGGGTAGTATCAGCCGGTAACGACTCCATAGCGGCCATCCCTCCTTTTGCCGACTGAGGTAAGTCGATGATGGTTGTGGATGCCATTAAGGGCTGGGCTTCTTTATACTCATCTACCCGTTGAATCGGAATTTCCAGAACAAACTGAGTGCCTTGCGGCCCGGCCGATTCATCCGGATAACTCTGAACATTGATGGTTCCACCCAGTCGCTGCGTTAATTCGTATACTAACGCCAGGCCTATGCCCGTGCCTTCGTAGGTGCGTATTCGTGAATTATCGACCTGATAAAACCGATTAAAAATGTGAGGGAGCTTGTCGGGCGGAATACCTATGCCTGTGTCGGTTACTATCAACTGAGCGGCTACAGGCGTTTGCGAGAGACTGATGGTGATCCCGCCGGTTTCGGTAAATTTGATGGCATTCGACAATAAGTTGTACAGAATCTTCTCCCATTTTCCCGCATCGAACAGATAGTTACCCGGCGGCATGTCTGTTGTGAAGGCCAGATTCAACTGTTTAATGTCCGCTGATGGGCGAAACAAATCCACGATCTGCCCAACGAAACCCGGCAAATCGCCCACTTCAGTAACCAGATCCATTTGCTGGGCTTCCAGCTTATTAATGTCCAGCAACTGGTTGATCAGACGCAGCAGTTGTCGGGCATTCCGACGAACGGTCGATAATTGTTGCTGATATGAGCCGGGCAGGTCTGTCGTTTCCAGCAACTTATCGACTGGCGAAATAATCAGTGAAAGAGGTGTGCGGAGTTCGTGGGTAATGTTGGCAAAAAAGCGCGTCTTCATCTCGTCGACCGCTTTTAACTCGGCGGTTTCCCGTAGCTGATTCACGTAACGGATCGTTTTTTCGATGGTTACCTCCAGGTCTTTAAAATCGACGGGTTTGGTAACGAAATCGAACGCCCCCCGATTCATGGCCGTTCGGATATTATCCATATCGCCATAGGCCGTCACCATTACCGTTCGAATGATTGGATTGGCTTCGGATAGTTTGGTCAGGAGTGTCAACCCATCCATAACGGGCATATGAATATCACTAAGAACAACATCAATATCAGGATATTGCTCGATAACGGCTAAAGCCTCCTGCCCATCGCGGGCATACATAAATTCATACTGGCTGGTTTGAATTTGCCGCCGAAAAATCTGTTTGAAAAGCACTTCCAGATCGTCCTCATCATCTACCAGTAAAATTTTCGTCTTCATCAATATATGAACGTTTACTGTTCTTTATTAACTCGACAAAAGTAGTTGACTTCATGAGGAAATCAATAGGCGTTACCAGCCTGATAAGCCATCGGCCAGCTCAAATGCTGAACTGGCCGACGGTTACTATTGTAAAAAGAGGAAGGTATGGATTAAGGTGTGGATATCAGCCAATTAGTTAGTTCTTAATTAATGGCAACGAGCCGGTTTGGCGTAATGGGAGACTGAGTCGAAATGGTTACCAACTGAACCGATAGTGCTACACCATTGGTAATTTCTACATGATAGTCGCCGTCGGGCAGCTCACTCATGTCCAGACGAACGCGGAATGTTTTTGCCTTTTTGTTGAGGTGCTGAAAAAAGTACACATCACCTTTCGAATTCTTCAGGCGCAGGTCAACAGGAAGGCCCTGTTCTTTGTCCAGGGCAATGCTAAGTTTGCCTTCTTTGGTGGTATAAATGCCCGCCTTATAGGTGGCTACTACCCCCGGACGATTGATTGGATTTGGTGTTGCAAATGAAGCCGTCAGGCTTATAAGACTTAAGGAACAACCAATGAGCAGTGATTTAACGAACGTTTTCATGATGTGAGGAGGTTTGTTTTAATGTCCGCCCTGGACATAACAAAGGTCTCTCACGGGGCATCGTTTCGCTGTCAAAAATTGGTAAAAAGCTGTAACATTTGAGTCATGATGTTATCTGGACTTATTAATTAGCTTTTGAGCTTTTACAAAAGGTATGGCTCCGCAGTTGGGCACTCGTCCACACCCAAAGGATCTACCGCATCCGTGGATTCTAGTTTATAAACCCGATGTTTGTGTTGGCTCGGTTCATGGCCATAGTCAGTTATAGAGACATAAAGCGTACCTGAAGGCATATGCGAAGAGCTGACTAAACGTATTTCATTTTTTGTACCGTCGAACTCAATCACCTTCGCCCACGATTTGCCTGAATCTCTCGTACACATTAGTAAACTTTTGGCTTGACTTGAAAGGCAGCTATAAGAAACAGCCCAAATTTCATTTCCGAACGAGGATTGCCGAATATGCATATTCATAACAGGGCTGCGACGGTATGGGTCAGGTAAAACCAGTTTTTGAAATTGTTTACCGTCGACAGTTCTGACAATAAAGTTAGTACCACCCAGATAATCGCTACCAAACAAGACAGCCTCTTCTGTTTCGGCCATCGACATGTATCCACCCGTCTGATGATGGAATTTATTGATCAAACACCATCCTTTCTTTTGTCTCTTCGCCTGTTTATTATAATGAGACAATGTTGTATTCATCCATACCTGTTTTTTATTATCACCATCCGTCAATAAAACTGACTTTAGTAGCATGCAATACTTGACCAGGTGAATATGTTTAGTAACTCCTTGTTGCATCAAAAAATCGGATGTATTCCAGGTATCGCCCCCGTCGGAAGAGTAATATAAAAAAGCCAGATTCTGCCATGTTTTTCCACCCCAAATAGAACCATACTCGCCAATCATGAGTGTTTGGTCTGGAAGTTCTGTCATGCCATTATTGAACAAGAAGTAGCTGATTGGCGTAGAAAGCTGTAAAACAACAGCAAATGATTTCCCTTTGTCATCGCTTTTGTAGACAACTCCGTTGGAACAAACAAAGAGGGTATCTTTCTGACTTATAAAAAGTGAAGTAATTGGATGGCTAAATTCATAGACAAACGTAGCCGACTCACTTTGATCATCACTGGAAAACAGCGCATTCGGTTGTGAATAGCAACATCCTAATAGAACGCCATCTATTGCCTGAACACAATATTTCCAGTCCACATCAATAAGGTGAAAACACAACCCATGTTCGTTCATAAATGAATTGAAAATCATATCTCCTCTTGACTTTTCTTCATCTTTTATCGACAGATGTTCATTGGCTGTAAACCTGACGTACTGTTTTCCAACTTGATAAAATCGAAGTTGATGCATGATTTCCCATAAAACGAATGAGAAAAGCTCTCTTAACTTACCAACCCGCTGAATGTCCAGTAGGAATAGCCATACATACTTTATATTGACCACGCCTGACTGACTGAATTTTGAAAAATATTTTGATGAAATGTCCATTTTAAAATTTTGGTGGATATAATCAATATACCAGATCGTTTGATGTATATATAAAAAATACCAAAAAAGCAGTTTACTCTAATTTTTTGGCAGCGCAGTTCCTTTCTGCAAGCCTGGTAGGCTTGCAGAAAATGAGCATTTCATGTTACAAAACTTTTGAAAGGCCTAAACCTCCTTGATGGGCACCGTCCGGTTAGCAACGATGGTATACATGAGCTGGATTTTGTTGTGCTGGGCGAAAAACTGCTTGTGGTATTTAACCTGGATATCTCCGAAGCCCAGAACCTGTAAAAATTGTTCGAGAATCTCTGGAGTAAAATGCCACCAGGTTTCTTCAGGATGCCCTATTTTGGCAATTGGCCGAAAGATCATGGACGGCCCCAGCAGTTTACTGCGAATTTTACGCACCGTCGATTCACCCATCCAGCCAAATAATTGGTTAATGATTTTCTGGCGATTGTTGTCCAGGATTTCGGTAATAACGATGGTTTCTTTAGTGATTTTTGCCGCCTGCTCTATAGCCAGAAATGGATCGCGAACGTGAAGTAATATACTGCCGAATGTACTGATGTCCACCAAACCAACTGTTTTAGGAATGTCATAAACGGTACCATGCACCAACTCAGCTTTCGAATGAAATAGCGAGTGCCCCAGGCGGTACGCATTGTTGAGCTTTCGAATATGGTTTTTCCGTTTGGGAGCCCAGGCCGTTCCATCCTTATGAGCAAAAGGAACCATATCCCAATCCAGTTCGGGCGACAAGTCGTAGCTGACAACCGAGGCTCCCTTTTTTTCCATATAAAATGAAAGGAATCCATTCGCAGCCCCCATTTCCAGCACACGCTTGCCTGCCAAAGGGACGTGTCCCAGGTAATCATCGACAAAGGGGCGCAAGTCCCATTCACCCTTCATTTCGCCAAGACTGGGTAAATCAATAGTGTGGTAGAAGTAATAATCGTCAGGGTTTACGGTTGCTGACGAGCCTAAAGGTTGAACTGTGTGCATGGTTTTAGTTAAAAGAAAAGTTAATTTTTGACTTGTTTTAGGGGTGGAAGAAGCGGAAAGCCAACTGCCTGCTGGCCGTGTCGATCATTGTCCTCTTTTAAGCTGTTTGTTGATGTATACTCAGCTTCGGATATATATCGCCCGAGCGAATAAAAGGTGAGTCGGAGGAGGAAGAAATAGTTAAAAAAATAACTGACTTACCTTTTTAGTCGGATTCCTATTAATAATTAGCTGGTAGGTAAGATTGTGCGCTTGCGGGTTTTATATTCGCCTATCCTACAGCCTTATGTCAACGCGCCCGTTACCGATTTACTCAACAGAACAAGATTTTTATAATGCCCTGAGCCGTCGTGATGAGCGGGCTTATCAACTTTTATACGCCGAGTTGTTTCCTTCTTTTCGATACTGGGTATTGACCAACAGTGGGTTGGAGATGGATGCTCAGGATGCCTTTCAGAAAGGGTTAATGAGCTTTCTGCTCAATCTGGAAACCGGCAGCTATCAGCTTCAGGCGAGTACCCGTATTACCACTGTTGTTTTTGAGTATTGTAAACGCGTGTGGTTGACTGAGTTGAAATCAGCTCGCTTGCGTACACGCGCCACTATGTCCGACACAATCGACGTGGTTGATACGGCCGACGTAGTTAAGGATTTGGAGCGAATGGATATTGTTGATGCGGTTCGGCAATCACTTGGCCAGCTCAAAGATGAGTGCCGGAGGTTAATTGAGTGGTTTTATGTGGATGAGCTGTCACTGCGGGAAATTGCCGAACGACTTGGCATGAAAGAGTCTTCCGTGAAATCGAAACGGTACGATTGCGCCGAGAAGCTGAAAACTTTTTACCTGAAAACGGCAATCAGCAAGGATTATGAACTTATCAGAAGAGCAATATGAGGTTATTGAAGCTTATTTAACGAATGAGCTATCGGCCACGGATCGGGCGTTGTTTGAAAAAGATATGCAGACCGATGCTGAACTCCGGGCAGAAGTCGACCGGCAACGTAATATCCGGTTAGGCTTGCGGGCTTTAGGTATCGAACGAGCCCTGGAGCGGGCAAAAGCACAGTATGAGGCAGCCTCGGCAGCTGTTAGCACTACAGAAACTAAACAGACCCTTGTTCGCCCGCTGCTCAACTGGCGATACTGGGCAACGGCAGCATCGGTGGTTCTGGCGCTGGGCGTTGGCTATTATGCGTATCAGCAGACAGAAAATCGCCAGATCGATGTGGCCTATGCCGAAACCATCTCGCCCGATCCAGCCAACGACTTGCTGAAAGACTTCCCATCCGGCAAGGTTGCCCCATCCGTCAAAACGGAATTTCTGGATGCCCTGACGAACTACAGGACAGGCAAGTATGATAAGGTTATCGACCAATTAAACACCCTTCCTGCCGACAAACAGACGGTTCATTACAAAAACTATTTTTTAGGGCTAAGTTATCTGGCGAATAAGCAACCCGCCATAGCGATACCCTTGTTGATCGAAGCGCAGGCGGCTCCGTCTCGTCAACTCCGCCAAAAATCCGAATGGTTTCTGGCCCTGGCTTATGTTAAAAATGAGCAAAAAGAGAAGGCCTTACCCATACTGAAACGAATCAGCACCGATAAGGCCCACCCTTTTAATTCACTGGCGCAGCGCGTACTGCAAAAGATTGACTAATCCAGATTATTGATTAAGTAGCGTCTGTACCTCACTGGCTGTTAACGCCCGTTTGTAAATCCGAATGTCGTCCATAGCTCCTTTAAAATACCAGGGAAGCGATTGATACTGTGCCCCAAATTTCAATTCCCCGCCCGGACATTTATCTATTCCGTTAGCAGACAGGTCAGTTTTTACATTCAATTCTGCCCCATCAAAATACATTCGGGCTGAAGTTCCACTATACGTAAATACCAAATGGTGCCACTTACTTAGGTCAACACTGCTGGTAAACCCAAGACTCTCCCAACCCACACCACCTACGCAATTACTATTTTGCTTGATATCAGTCATAAATGTAAGCGCAGGACCAATATCATTCTCTGCTTTAATTAATGAGCTATAGGTTTGTGGAAGCCCATCGCTAAAGCGTGATTTATTGTAAATCTGCATCCGGCCATCCACGCCAACAGGTACGACGGCTGGCTTGATCCAAATGCTAATTGACAATGCCTCCGGATTCAGAGTTCCGTTCTCAGGCATATAGAAATAGTCGCCCGCACCATTTAATAAAATAGCCGAGCTGGCATTGCCCTTACGGTCGGCAGTAAACGTGGTACCCACTAACTTAACGTGGTTGTTATAGCCGCTAACATCTAGGAGGGACTGGTTAGTGAACGATACAGAGGCAATCAGGTCCTGAAGAAGAGGATCTGCCTGCGTCGTAAATGATTCAACCGGTGAACTGTAAACAATAGCTCCTGAAGGTAATTTGGCATAAGCCTGATAATAATAAGTCGTACTTGGCGCCAGATTTGGCAGATTGACGACTGTATTTACACCAATTTCTGGCGTAGCTACCGGAACTACAGTTGAGTTTTTAATTTCGGGAGTATTAATGGTAGATGAATAGCAGATACCATATTCTACAGCAGCGGGATTGCCATAATTATTGACAACAAAGTTTACACTGGCTGTACTCACGCCCGCACTAGATGGCTTGACAATGCTAAATGAAGGAGCCACTATATTCACAGCGATAACTACAGTAGACAACGTGGTTATATTATTACACGTATTCGTCAGCGTTGCACTGGCAGTAAATGTGCCAGAAACTGGATATGTATACGTAACCGTTGTACCCGTAGTTGTGGCTGTGGCTCCATTCCCAAAGTTCCAGATAACCTGATCAATGGTACCTTTCGCATCACTAATCGAAAAATCAACCTTCCGTTCCTGCGCTTTTTGAGTTAATGTTCCTCCCGGTTTTTCGCAGATTCGCTGCGTTTTTTTTGTGGGCAGGTCCCAGGGATTACAACTTAAAAGTATCGCTCCGCTACTACAGGCGAAAAGAAAGCAAAGTATATAGGTGTATAAACGATTCATCAGTAAAAACTATAGTTTGTGGTATGAATAAAAGAGATTAGAATGTGTAGCCAACGGCCAGGCCCCACGACTGCGATGATGGCTTCCATTGCAGCGCACTGGTACGTGGTTTGGGCTTGTGCACCAGCAGATAGATTTCGGCTATTGTTGCCAAAGCGGCAACACCTATACAGGCTTTGAACAAGCCGTTTTTTTGCTGAGCCGCTTCGGCCGCCGTGTACGCATCATTGTATTGCCGATAGGTGTCGGGGTTGGCAATTATGCCGCTCCCGGTAGGGTCGGCGGTTTGGCTGATTTGAGTAAGCGCGTTCATCTTCGATTGATAATCACTCCGCAGAAGCAACGCATACGCACCCGCTCCTACAGCAACCACGCCCGTAAAGACCTTTAAACCGATCCGTCTGGACGGCTTCAAAAGATTATCTATTGCCTTGATCTGAAGCCGGAGTGTTTCCTGTCGGGTCGTTGTGTAATCAAGTGCTTTTGTGTAGTTTTCTCTGGCCACCAGATACCGTTTCTGGTTGAAAAGCTGGTTACCCTGGCGCTCATAGTAATCAGCCAACTGCGCTTTTGTGATGGCATCGTCGGGATTGAGGTTCAGCAATTGACCAAACAGCCGGATTGCTTCCTGCCCTTTGTTCTGCCGCACGGCCTCATCGGCTTGCTGACGAAGCGTTATACCGGTCGTACAGTCGGCAATCTGTTCTTTCGCATAGGGATCGTTTTCAAAACCGGGAACCTCCAGGCAGTTTTGATACTGCCGGCGGGCTTCAACATATTTCCCTTCCTTAAAAAAATCGTCCCCTCTTTTTTTGTAGCGATCATATTCGTCATCAATAACAACGACGCTATCTGATGGGCGAGACACCGCCCGAATAGAGGGCAGTAAAACAAAGGCAAGGAATAGGGCAAGGATGAACGGGTGTAGTAGTTTACGCATAAAATTGGGTTACTGGTTGGAACATTGTTTTATTTTTCGTTTGACTTCGTCAGTATCTTTCAAAGCTTGCGCTACCTGATACCAACCTTTTGCACCATCGAACTCATCTCTATCATAATAATTATTGCCTTTGCCCATTGTATAATCGTAGGCTGCATTGGCTTTGCCTGTGTTCAGATCGTTTTCTTTCGCCAAGGCCTGTGCTTTAGTGAAGGTGGCAATAGCTGTTGCCTTGCTATTACTGCCAATGGCTTTCATTCCATCAGCAATCAACTGGTCGTATTTTTCCTGAGCCTCTTTTTTCAGATTTTCTGGAGCCACTGGCTCCGCGGCTTTAAGCTTCTCCGGCTCTGGTGTTGGTGTAGTGGTTTTGGGTGTTTCTGCCAGAGGCACAGGTGACGTTTTTTTGTCTTCCTGTGCTTTTTTTAGATTTTCCTTACTGGCCGCGTCGCGAAGCCTGATCACATCCCGGCGGGTAGGATCAAGCTTGAGCGCACTATTGGTCATCTCAATTGTGTACACAAAGTCTTTCAACTGATAAGCCCGTTGCGCCTTGCCCAGCGCAATATCTATTCGTTTGCTCAGGGCTTCTTTCGATTCGCCAAGAACTGGCTTGAGCTTAATTGGCTCTACATGCGATACGTGTACAGGTTTGGTATTTTCCGGAAGTGATACTACGCCAGCCGTTATTGTGCTGTCCCGTTTTTGCGTTGTTTCTACCTCTCGTATCTTGCTAAAATAAAAGACTAGCCCACCTACAATTACCGCAACCGGTGCTACTACCTTCCATGGAAACGTCCGGTTGGCAGCACTGGCAGTAATTGGCTGTATAACAGGAGGCTTATTTACTTTTTTAGGCTGAACAGGCAAAGCCGCTACGCGTTTCTCAGGCGTGGAAGCCTTGATAACTACAAGCGGTTTTGCCACAGTTGGCACTACGATGGGTGGAGCAGCAGGCTCATAAGCATCTGTACGTTCTTCCTGTTGCTGATAGGCATCTGTTATTTCCGGCTCAATAACCAGCGGTTTAGGCCGGAGCTTATCGATGCACAACGCCAGGCCGCGAACCGCCGAATCATGTACTGGATTTAGTTGTAATACCTGTTCGTACCGGGCTTTGGCCTGGTCAAAACGTTGTTGCTGGATGAACTCTTCCGCTTCGTTCAATAGCGTTGCTATCTGCTGCTCCTGCATAGCCAGGGTACATTGCTCAACGCCTTTTTGCGCTTCGGTATGGTACTCACGTTTACTGAGAACCTGCTCAAAGAGGGCGAGAGCTAATTGATAGTCCTGATGGTTGAGCCGCTTTTGCGCTTCGGCCAGCAGTTGGGGAATGGAGTCCAGCAAGTCCAGTAGCTCGTCTTCCTTACGAACACGCTCATGAATGTCGCGCACCAGACACCGCCGAATCATGGCGCCATACGGTTCGGCAATCTGACTCAGGCGGGATGGCAATTCTACGGTTATAATTTTCTTCTCAATTTCACGCCGTACCGACTGTTCACTGCTATTTCGCGCGTCGGCTCGAAACGGTTTTTCACCTGTCATTATTTCATACAGAATCACCCCAAACGCCCATAAATCGAGGTTAAAGCTAACCCGGCTGCCTTCTATTTGCTCAGGTGCTTTATAAGAAGGCGTACCGCGCCCGTCGCTCAGGTCGAAATCAGAACTATCGAGTTCGTCGTCACGGACTAGTTTACTCAAACCAAAATCCGCAATTTTCGGAATGAATCGACCCGCATTATCACGAGATATAAGAATATTGGCGGGCTTAAAATCGCGGTGCACAATACGATTTTTGTGCAGGTGCTGAAGACCCAATAAAATCCCCTGGGTTATCTCATAAATTTGGGCGGGTGTTAAAGCGACATGCTGGAGTAAATCAGCCAGATTACCATCCGGGTAATATTTCATGATTGCAAAATCGCTGACGCTGGTATCGGTTTCGAGTCGATAGCAAGCATCATACCGAGCTATGTTAGCTTGTCTGGGCACCCGCTTCGCCAGTTCGACTTCGGCCTTCAGCGACTTTGAATCATTCCCTTTGAATTCGCTTATTTTAATGGCTACCCATTCGGTTTCCAGCTGATCCTCAACCTTTATGACTCGGCCATATGAGCCGCTACCCAACAACGCCCCTTCATCATTCGGGCGGATTGGGTACCGTTGTTTGAAGTCCTTAAATGAAGTAAACGTTTGAGTCATATGGTCGGATAAAACTATATAAAAAGGTTACTTCAAAGATACGACAAAGGCAGTGTATCCGAAAAACGTCCATAAAAAATTGGCGTTTGCTGCCCTCTGGTTCGTTTTTTGACGTGTGGACCCACATATTGATGCAACTCCCTTATGGTGACAATGCCGTTGCCATCAATGTCGCCTTGCCCTACCAACCCTTTTAGTAAAAAGTAGGTAAACGCGCCACCGGCCAACCGACCGTCCTCAACAGCGCTTTGGGTAGAGCGGCTGGCAAGCATCATGGCGACATTACTGCCATCGCGCTCGTTGGTAGCCACCGTTGATGGAGTTGTTTTCTGTCGGGTTATACCCCCCGACAGGCACGCATCAGCTATACATAATTTCGTTTTCGCTTTCGACTCATGAAACGCGGCTTTGATAACACCATACGTTAGTAACTTACGCTGATCGCCTGGTCGGGCATCGTAGGGCACAAAGCTGTCGGGCAGCCCATGTCCTGAAAAATAAAGGATAACACGGTCGGCTGGACCAGCTTGCCGAAAGAGTTTCAACGCTTGCTGAATCGTCTCTTGGGTAGCCTGCCGATTAGTCAATAGCCGCATGTTGGCACTCGAAACGCTACCTCCCGCTTTACTTTGCAAAAAAGCAGCCACCTGCCGGGCATCACGATCTGCAAACCGCAGATCACCCGTTGCGTATGTAAGTGCCTGGTAGTCGGAAATACCGATAACAACAGCATACGTTTTTCCGGGCATGGAAGCAGGCTGGCAACCAAACAGCAAATTCAGGCTCAGTAGTAGCTTAGTCAGCATACGTTTTAAAAGTGCTAGTTACTTTAACAGATTCGGTTTGTTCTACATGCTGAATACCAATCAAATACCCCGAATAATTATCTCTGGTCTGCCCATCGCATAGCGCCTGTAGAGATTGAATTTTAGCCAGATCAGGGACATTGCCTGCCAGTACGGTTTCCAGCGCATA
This sequence comes from uncultured Spirosoma sp., assembly GCA_964244155.1. GTDB lineage: Bacteria > Bacteroidota > Bacteroidia > Cytophagales > Spirosomataceae > Spirosoma. The sequence continues at coordinate 794 of CAXTJJ010000080.1, read as the reverse complement.
CTCATCTACCTGCTCCAGCACACCGTCCGTACACATAAAGAAATAATCTCCTGACCGAATATCAGTCAGCGTAGTAATGTCCGGCACCGCACCCGACGCGCCACTGTCTCGTTTATCAGTCGCGCTGGCAATGATAGCCTTGCTAAGCCGGTTACGCCAGGGGTGCGTAAGTGCCTGCGTCGGGGTAATAATACCCGACTCTACCATGTCGTTCACCTGTCGGTGGTCTTTCGTCTGAAAGATGATTTTACCCGCTCGCAGTTGATACACTCGGCTATCGCCGATGTGGGCAATCGTAACGCCCTCCTGATGGAGTTGCAGCAGGGCGAGTGTCGAACCCATCCGGCTGACAAATGGATGCTGCTCAAAATAGGCATGATAGGCGTCGTAGACCCGATCAAGCACCGTTTGTAAATGAACCTGGTCAAACACAGGAGAGCCCATGGTAGCGGCATACTCTTGTATGGTTTTGCATATTAACTGACTGGCGATTTCGCCCTTGTCAGCACCGCCAATTCCGTCGCAAACAACAAAAAGCTGTGTGTGTTCAGTGGCTTCACCAACAGCCGGATACACCGTATCCTGATTGATAGTCCGTTGACCAATGTGCGAAAAAGCGAAAGGAGATGTTGGATGAATCTGCATAGGCTATTCGGTGCGATCCGGGTTAAAATCCAACTCAACTTTGTAGGTTTCAAGCATATTGGCCGGAATCGAATAAGGCGTCAGTCGAAAGCGGTCAAGCCCGCCTAGTGTAATTACTTCCTGGCCCACCACATCAACAATTTCTGGTT
>CAXTJJ010000079.1:0-15155 GCA_964244155.1 uncultured Spirosoma sp. | reverse complement strand
ACCCGGCATCCTGAGCGTACTGAACTGGCACGAACAGCGAATTGCCAAAACGGGTCTTAACGGCCCGCTGGAGTGGTGGAACTTTGTGGACTGGTCGGCCTGGAAAAATGCGAAAGACGAAACCAGTGGCGGTGTGCCAGCGGGAGCCCGAAAAGGTGGCTCAAGTATTTTGTCGCTCCAGCAAGCGTATACCTATTTCCGGGCGGGCGATTTGCTGGCGCATTATGGCCAGAACGAACGCGCCGAACACTACCGTGAATTAGGCCGGAAATTAAATAAAGCGGTGTTTGCGCAATGTTGGGATGCCGGACGCGGGCTGTTTGCCGACACGCCGGACAAAACGTCATTTAGCCAGCATGCCAATATTCTGGCCGTATTGACCGATGCTATACCCGCTGCCCAGCAAGCGGGGTTAGTGCAAAAAACAATGGCAGATACCTCGCTCACTCAGGCTACTTTTTACTTCAAATATTACCTCTTTGAAGCTCTGAAGAAAACGGGTCAGGGTGATCAATTTATAGCCCAGATAAAGCCCTGGCGCGATATGCTGGCGATGGGTCTGACCACTTTCGCCGAAAATTCGGAGCCAACCCGTTCCGATTGTCACGCCTGGAGCGCATCACCCCTGTATGAGTTTCTGTCCATCACCTGCGGTATCCGACCAGCCGAACCGGGCTTTAAATCAGTGCGTATCGAGCCGTTTTTCGGTGATCTGACAACGGTAGATGGCAAGATGCCGCACCCATTGGGCGAAATTGCCGTTCAATTCCAGAAAACAGCAACGGGCGGTTTGATAGGAACAGTTACGCTGCCGGCTAATCTGGCTGGCACGCTACGCTGGAAAGGGAAGTCGATGCCGTTGAAGGCCGGAAGTCAGACCGTGAGTTTGTGAGTCTCACAACTGTTTTGCTCCTACAATCTGCCCATTGTCGACCCGCTGAACGTACACCAGCACGGCAGTCTGATCGTTGCTGAGACCAATGGGCAAGGGCAGTGATACGCTGCCCGATTTTTCGGCTTTATCGATGGTTTTGAATTGCCGAACAACGTTTGTATTGATCAACGTCCGACCGCCGTTTTCGCCATTTTTCACATCGGTTCTGACTTCTTTCTGTATCAGCGCCACGTTGATCCGGTAAGGACCAGCGGCTGATAACGCATACTTGACCGTTACTTGGTTCATATCGCGGGCAACGCTTCCTTCAACACCCACAAAGGTTGATGCTGGCTGTCGTTGAATCGTTTGGATAGCCTGTTCAATTTTGGTTCTCTGCCCGCCAACTACATCCTGACGTCCGTTGATGACCAGTTGGGGCGTGTAGGTTTGGCTGTTTAGAGCGCGGTCATACTGACGCTGGCGGTCAGTGAAAAGCTTACTGCTAAACGGGTCCTGCCAGCCTAACCGATTCCAGTAATCGACATGGAAAGAGAGGCTATAGACCATCTGGCCAGAGCGGGTAGCTTGCCGGGTTATATCCTGCAAGGCCTTGTCGGCAGGTGGGCAACTGGAGCAACCCTGCGAAGTAAACAGCTCCAGCACCACCACGGGTTGAGGAGCCGGTTTTACCGGGCTTTTAGCAGAGGCCAATTCAAAGAGTATCAAGAATGTAAGTGAGTATTTCATGACTTAGTCGTTCAGTTAATAATAGCCCGCTGATTTCTATGATTTTTAAAAACAGATATGATCTTGTTATTAATTATATTGATCATAAAAATCTGCGGGCTATTGATTTACAACCCCACATAATAATCATAGCCCCGTTCAGCCCAGAAATCGCGCGGGCGGGTATCCGAAAAGAAAATCCGGCCAATGCGCTTGAGGTTTTTGACACCGTACTTAACCGGTATGATCAGCCGAAGGGGCGCTCCGTGCGGGGCCGTGATTGGTTGACCATTCAGTTCATAGGCCAGTAGCGTTTGTGGGTGCAGAGCACTTTCCATATCGATACCTACGTAATAGCCTTTATCGGGCGTTTCCATTCCGACATAGCTGAAAAAGTCATCTGTGTTGTTGGGGCTGGGGGCATTACCGCTTTTTGTGCCGAGCTTATATTTTTCCAGAAAATCAGCTAGCCGCACGCCCCCCCAGTGCTGTACCTGGCTCCAGCCCTCAATGCACTTGAACTCATACACGATCTCATGCTTTGGCAGGGTTTTTATGTCGTCGATGGTTAGCCGTAACGGTTCCGCACCCGGTCGGTCGATTTGTAGTTTCCAATCGTCGGGGATGGGTGTTTTAAGGCCATCATAGCCATTGATGCGGGCTTTTTTGGCGGCACTCTGCACGGGAAATGTGGGCACCAGGTGCGTATTGCTGAAATACGAACGGGATACCTGTTCGTTGGCATCGAGTATCCGCCGAAACGGTTTTTTTGCTCCTAATAATTTGGGACTATGTGTAATCCACTCATATACGCCAACGGGTACGGCAGCCGCCAGGGCAAACCAGCCAAAGGATTTGAGCATTCGCCGACGGGCCGCCGATTCGGGAATATCGCTTTCAGGTAGGTTCGGTTCGGTTGACTTGTTCATGATCAGGCTGGAACAGGGGTTGGTACAACAGGTTCGGTAGGTGGTTCACTTACGGGTTCGGGAGCTACCGAAGGCCGCTCTGGATCGTTTCGTTTGATAACCTCAAAGCCGGTCACCATCGACTGGAAGTTGTGCCAGCCCGCCCGAATAACCTGCCCCACGTGGACGAAAAAGAAGAGAACATAGCCCACGGTCAGCACAAAATGTTCCAGCCGGGCCGCTTCGTAACCGCCCAGCAAACTCGTCAGCCACGAAAACTGGGTTGGTTTATAGATGGCATAGCCTGTCAGCACCGAGCCGACGCCCATGAGCATGATGGCGAAATAGGCAATTTTCTGTGCCCCGTTGTATTTAACAAAAGGAGGTTGCGTTTTACGAAGGCCGAGGTCATACAGCGTCACCTGAATTGCTTCACGGAACGAGTGACGATTGGGAACCAAATGACGCCATTCGCCCGAAACGAAGGTATAGATAACGTAAGCCAGCCCATTGAGCATGAACAGCCACATAAATACCCAATGCCAGGCCATGCCCTCGGCCAACCGACGCTGGACGCCCAGGAACTTATAGAAACCATCCGGAAAGAATGAAACCAGCGTATACGTTCCGATGGTGATTTTATAGGGGTCATATGCCCAATAGATCAGCAGGCCGCTCCAGATCATGACGAACAGAACCGGGAAGTTGATCCAGTGAAACCACCGGATAGCCAGTGGGTGTTTATGAACAATTCGTTTCATAGTGGTAAAGGTAGGGTAGTTGATCAGGAGGTAGTTCCAGGCTTACTGTATAACGAAAAATTCGTGATTTTAGATTGAAGGTTAATGCAGAAGTGAAAAACGCTATTCGACCTGCCATTAACCTGTACGCTATGAATAGTCGGCATGAGTAAGCTGAAAAACGCGCCTGGGAAATTACGACTCTTTTAAAATCTTCCCAACCAATTGAGCAATCATCAGTTCTTCATTAGTCGCTATGACGCGGACAGTAACCCGGCTTTTATCAGTTGAGATCAACCCGGCATTGGCTGCGTTTCGTTGCTCGTCGAGTTCGAGACCCAGAAAACTGAGTTCGGAACAGATACGGGTACGAACTTCGGGGGCATTCTCGCCAATACCCCCCGAAAATACCAGCGTATCCAGTCCATTCAGAACGGCTGCAAACCCTCCAATCCATTTGCGTGTCTGGTAGCAAAACAATTCGACAGCCTCAGCCGCCCGAACATCGGTGGATTGTTGTCTCAGCAAATCGCTCATATCCGAACTAATTTCCGATACGCCAAGTAAGCCGGATGTATGATTGATAAGGTGGTTGAATTGTGAGGGCGTTAACTTCTCTGCCTGCATCAGATACCAGGCCACACCCGGATCGAGGTCGCCGGAGCGGGTAACCATCGGCAGGCCGGCTGTAGCGGTGAACCCCATGCTCGTGTCGATACTTTTGCCATCCCGAATGGCCGCTAAACTGGCTCCGCTGCCCAAATGGGCCAGCACAACCCGGCCTCTGGCAACCTCTGCCCCGGCAATCCTGCCCAGCTCTTCCAGCAGATACGCATACGATAGCCCATGAAACCCATAGCGCCGGATTCCTGTAGCGTCAAACCGTCGGGGAATCGGAAGGAGTTGCGCCACACGGGGCATGGTGGCATGAAAGGCCGTATCGAAGCAGGCAACCTGAAGCAGGGTAGGGTGGCGGTTTTGAAAGGCGTCGATCAGGTTGATTTCGCAGGGTAAATGGTCGGGATCGTAGGCACTCAGTAGCCGTAGTTCGTCGACCAGTTCTGCTGTAATTCGTTCCGGTTCCTGATGCTCCATACCATGAACGACCCGATGGCCAATTGCTTTGATCTGGTCGAAAATGGGTTGCTTCTCCAGCCAGGCGATTAAAAAATCTACGGCAGAAGTAAAAGTAGGGGCCTCTATCGGCCTGGCTGACGAACGATGGGTAACGGGATCGGTAAACGTCAGTTGCGTGCCCAGTATGCCAATCCGGTCAATGTGGCCATAAAGGCTGCGTTTGGGGGCTTGACGAACGTCGAAGACCGCAAATTTAATGCTCGATGAGCCACCGTTAATGATTAATACCTTTGTAGGTAATCCGCTCATGACCGTATTGAATTTAGGGCTGATGTTCACCCAAGTAATGCTGGCTTCCTGCCTGTAGTTGAGTAACCAACAGGGTAGCCACTTCGTCTGCTCGATACACTGGCCAAGCTGGTATATAGCAACATTCTGGCCGGTTATTTACTCACTTTTTCTTTCATGATCTCAATCTCAACTTTCTCTTTTTTAATATTCTGACGAAGAAGAGCAAACACGCTCATGTAGAAATTGGCAATCCAAACCAACGAGAAACCAGCCAGGATATAACCTCGCCAGTCCGTAGCCAGCAGCTTATAATTCGTTAAGAAAATGAAGAAGGCGGTTACGTAATGGCTAAAGCAATACTCGCAGGTAAACAGGTAAAAGAACTTTCTTTCGAGCAATGTTTTGCCCTGCTGACTTCGTTTTGCACAATAATCCCGGGGTTCCCGGAATACCTCTTCATGCGTGACTGTCCAGGCAACGCAGGCAATGGGGATGCTCAGCACAAAAAGCCAGTAGATTTGTATATTGATTTCCATAGACAACATAATCTATTTCTGACTGTCTAGGTTTTATAAAATGATACAACAGGGCGAACTCCCCCTGGCTGTGATCGCTGATTTCAAGCAACACCTTGTCTTAACTATAAAGGACCATCCGGGTGGATGAGAGTTTGAACAGTTCAAGGGAATTTACTGCCACGTCTTTGCCTACTCAGGGCCGAACAAAGGGGTGAGTAGACAAAGACGTATTTACATAATGAATACAAATCATATACTTGCCCGATGTCAACCCAGCTACGTTGATGCCTTCAGTCGGTACTTGATTCAAAGTAGAGAGAAGCTTGCCAGAATGATCATACAACAGAACACGCAGCACATCTTGCGGATGAGCTACCTTGATCTGAAGCACATCGGCTGTTGGGTTCGGGTATACCTGGGTGGTCGTTACCAAGCGGAAGCGTAAGCTGCGAATTGAGCTATATGCATAGGTCTCATCCTGGTCGATGAGCTTGAGTCGGTAGTAATTGAGCCCATCAGCCGGATCCGTATGGGTAAAGTTGTAGTAGCGTAAACTTTCCCCACCACCCAGAGCCGTCACTTGCCCAATCGTGTGCCAGTCAACAGCATTCAGGCTATGCTCAACCTCAAACCGGTCGGCATTCTTCTCCCAACTCGTTGTCCAATGTAAATGAGTGGTTGTCGCTTCCGACGACAAAGTAAACTCCGCCAACGTAACGGGCAATGCGTTGCATTTACTTCTAATCTCATCCGGCGTGTTGCAGTCTCCCGTACCGTTATTGCTTGAGATGAATGCACCTACCCCTGTAGCAGCCAAATACTGGCAGATGGGAGCGATGGCACAATTGCTCAGCGAGATGTTAGAATAGATAGTCATGCCTCGCTTAATCGTCAGGTTGGTTAACCCGCCAATACTATTTAGGGCTCTATTATTGTAGAGGGTGAGATAGCCCACGGAACTGAGCTTATTTAATCCATCCAGACTACTTAATGCGTTGTTGTTATCGATATATAGTTCTTCTACTGTGTTTAACTCAGATAGGTCGTTAAGCGAGGTAAGCACTCCATTGAACTCAAGTATAAAGTAACTGCCGACACGTTTGAGTCCATTGAGCCCACTCAAACTAGTTAATCCCGTGCAAGAATTGATTTGTAGATTCTGACCCACCGACGTCAGGCTATTTAGTCCACTCAGGTTAGTTAGGGCATCAGCCCCTAAGATGGAAAGAGAGCCACCCACCGTCGTAATATGACTTAAAGGAGAAAGGTCAGAAACGGTCGCCCCATCAATCAATAAGTCGTTGGTGATAACGGAGCATGCAGGATGCGTTGACGCGAAATCATTTAGTTGTTGTTGATTATGGAACACCAGATTGCCGGTAGGACATTGAGCCAGGACTTTTAGGGCTCCTAAACCAGCAAGCAGAAGCAGACACAGAGATTTCATAAAAGAAGAGGTAGAGCTAGCGGTATTTCTTTCAGGCCTAAACGTACTAAGTGATTTATCCAAGCACGACAAAACCAATTCAATGAGTTGCCTAACTGATGATTATAATAGCTATGTCTGTTTTCGCAGGTATTGCTGAAGCCTCACATATCAACGTTCTGTTGGTCATGCGCCGTCAGGTTGGCAACCAGGTTTCAACCGTACCCCGCCCATTGTGAATTGTTTTATTATCTTATGTTAATGCGTTCAATACCAGATGCAAAAGCTAATCTGTCGTGACCTCTACTCTAAGGAGAGAGATCATTTGGTTGCTGATTGCTGTGCCAACTTAATGCCTGCTACTTCGCCTGCGTAGGAACTCAGGAAATTGACCCCTACCTTTGCGGGATGAAATCCACGTTAGCCCTTTTTTTAGGCATGCTCATGCTGGCTGGCAGTCTGTTTCCCCAGACTGACGTGGAGGAGGTCTATAAACTTCCGGGCCTGATCGAGCATTACCAGCTGCATAAAAAAGCGGCCGGCGACGGGTTCGATTTCTGGCAGTTTCTGGACCTTCATTACAATACGGCGTCCAAACACGCTAAAACACCACACAAGGGCGTAAAGCTGCCCATGTATAATCACCTGTCGGCAGGTTTTGTCTTTATCCTGACCCAGTTGCAGTGGCGGCCTGATAGTCTGTCAGGCCTTGTTCTTTTGCTGCCCGTTCGATTTGCCTACGAGAATCTGTACTCGTTTCAGCAGGCGCCTTTCCTGTTCCAGCCGCCCCGATTAGGGTAACTCTCCGTGTTTATCAAGCTCGCGTCTGATCGCATGTCACTGGCATGGGGCAGCACGCTGGCTATGTATTACTCAACGAGTTACTCCATTTATGCTGCAAAAAATCATTCAGTTCAGCATTCATCAGAAAATGATGGTTGCACTGGGTGTCGTGGCGCTGATTGCCTGGGGCAGTTATTCCCTTAGCCAGTTGCCCATTGATGCCATTCCCGATATTACCAATAACCAGGTTCAGGTAATCACCCAGGCACCCTCTCTGGCGGCTCAGGAAACTGAACAGTTTATTACATTCCCGCTCGAAACGGCGCTTCGAAACGTACCGGGCGTAACCGAAATTCGCTCCATTTCCCGCTTCGGCTTATCGGTGATTACGGTCGTTTTCGATGAACCGACCCCAACGCTGCAGGCCCGCCAGCTGGTGACCGAACAGCTGAAAGCCACCGAAGCCGAACTGACGGCAGGCACCCCGCAACTGGCCCCCATCACTACCGGCCTTGGCGAAATTTACCAGTACGTTGTCCGGCCCAAAGAAGGCTTTGAGACTACCTATTCCGCAACCGATCTGCGTACGGTGCAGGATTGGCTCATAAAACGTCAGTTGGCGGGGGTAGCCGGGGTGGTGGATATCAGCAGTCTGGGTGGTTATCTGAAAGAATACGAGGTCCGTATTGATCCCGAGCGGCTGCGGGGGATGAACACGACGGTAACTGAAGTGGTCGATGCGCTGTCGGCCAACAACGCGAACACGGGGGGCAGCTACATCGAAAAAGGACCGGAAGCCTTTTTTATTCGGGGTGAAGGCATGGTTAAAACCCCGGAAGAGATTGGCCAGATCGTCGTCAAAAACCTGGGGCCAACGCCTGTTCTGGTGCGCGATGTGGCGCAGGTTGGCTTTGGTCACGCAGTGCGCTACGGGGCCATGACCCGCAACGGCCGGGGTGAGGTGGTGGGTGGTATTGTGCTGATGCTCAAAGGTGCTTCGTCCGAGAAAACCATCGACGGAGTCAAAAAACGCATGGCCGAGATTCAGAAAAGCCTGCCGCCGGGGCTGGTGATCGAGCCGTTTCAGGATCGTAAAGTACTCATTGACAAAGCCATTCATACGGTCACCCAGAATTTACTTGAAGGCGGCCTGATCGTCATGAGCGTCTTGCTGCTATTGCTGGGTAACTGGCGGGCCGGTCTGGTGGTAGCCTCGGTCATTCCGCTCTGTATGCTATTTGCGCTGGGCATGATGCACGTCTTTGGTGTATCGGCTAACCTGATGAGTTTAGGGGCTATTGATTTCGGATTACTCGTCGATGGTGCCGTCATCATTGTCGAAAGTATGATCTTCCAGATTGTTCATACGCGGGCCAGCCGTTCGCAGTCGATGGATGAGATAGCCCTGGATTCAGCCAGTCGGCTGATGCGCTCGGCTTTGTTTGGCCAACTGATCATTCTGATCGTTTACGTCCCGATTCTGTCCCTATCGGGCATTGAAGGCAAAATGTTCCGCCCTATGGCCCTGACGGTTGGGTTCGCTATTGTCGGGGCTATGGTGCTTTGCCTGACCTACGTGCCCATGATGGCCGCCACCCTGCTTCGGAAAGACATTCAGGAAGAAGGCACCCTGGCCGACCGGATTATGAAGGCGCTCTACCGGGTCTATGCACCGGTCTTGACCGGCGCGTTGCGCTGGCGAAAAACGGTACTGGCAGTATCCGTGCTGATATTGGCCGGAGCGGTCTGGCTGTTTGGTTCGCTGGGGGGCGAGTTTATCCCGAACCTGGATGAGGGCGATATTGCTATTAGCCTGAGTCTCAAGCCGGGTTCGTCGCTTTCCCAAACCATTGAAACAACCCGGCGGCTGGAAACCATTCTCAAAAGTGGCTTTCCTGAAGTGAAAGAGGTGATTTCCAAAATCGGTACCGCCGAAATCCCTACCGATCCGATGCCCATCGAAGCGGCCGACGTAATCATTGTGTTGAAGGAGCCCGGCGAGTGGACCACGGCCGACACCAAAGCCGAACTGCTCCGGAAAATGGAGCGGGCACTCCGGGTGCTGCCCGGCTTGACGCTGGAATTTACCCAGCCTATTCAACTGCGTTTCAACGAGTTGATGACGGGTGTAAAGTCGGACATAGCCGTTAAAATCTACGGTGAAGATCTGGGTGTGCTCTTTGCCAAAGCCAATCAGGCGGCCCAAAAAATCAAGTCGATTCAGGGTGTAGCGGATTTGAAAGTGGAACAGATCAGCGGCTTGCCGCAGATGCTGGTATCCTACAACCGGGCGCGACTGGCTCAGTATGGCGTATCGGTGGCGGGGTTGAACCGCATTCTCAAAACGGCTTTTGCCGGCGAAACGGCCGGGGTGGTTTTTGAAGGCGAAAAACGCTTCGATCTGGTCGTGCGGCTCGACAGTACGTATCGGCAGGACATTGACAACATCCGCCAGCTCTACGTCGATCTGCCGAACGGGCAACAGGTGCCACTGGATCAACTGGCCACGATTAGCTATCAAAACGCCCCGATGCAAATCTCTCGTGACAACGCCCGTCGGCGCATCACCATCGGCATCAACGTGCGGGATCGGGATGTTGAAAGTCTGGTGGGTGAAATGAAAACGGTGCTGGATCAGCAGGTACCACTACCGGCAGGGTACAGCTACAGTTTTGGCGGGCAGTTCGAAAATCTGGTAAACGCCAAACAGCGACTGGCCATTGCGGTACCGCTCGCACTCGTGCTGATTGGGCTGCTGCTGTTTTTTACGTTCGGGTCGATGGAGCAGGCACTGATGATCTTCTCGGCCATTCCGCTGTCGGCCATTGGCGGGGTGCTGGCCTTGTGGGGACGTGGCATGCCGTTCAGTATTTCGGCGGGGGTGGGTTTCATCGCACTTTTTGGCATTGCCGTCCTGAACGGGATTGTCCTGATCAGCTACTTCAACCAGCTCGCCGACGAAGGCATGACCGATGTGCTGGAGCGGGTCAAAGCGGGCACTGCCGTTCGCTTCCGACCCGTGGTCATGACGGCGGCTGTTGCCTCGCTGGGTTTTCTGCCCATGGCGCAGTCAAGCTCGGCCGGTGCCGAAGTGCAAAAGCCATTGGCCACGGTCGTCATCGGCGGACTGGTATCCGCTACCCTGCTCACGCTGGTCGTCCTGCCGGTGCTCTATAGTCTGGTAGCTGCCCGACATGCCGTTCGGAAGGACGATTCGCCACAGGCTCCGAATGAACCCGGCTCTGCCATGGAAACGGCGTCGATCTTACCCCGTCAGTCCTAGTCTGGTAATCATGCCGACACAGTATAATCAATCCATCATTGAACGGGAGACACTGGCCGCTCATTCGCCTACGTCTCCTGAATAATACGACTACGTATGAAAACGAATCTGAATCCAAGGCAATTACTCTTAAGGCTGTCAATCGGGCTAATCGGGGTTGGTGCCTGTTCATCACCCACCGAAAAGAAACAGGGAAGCCCGGAAGCGACTACCCATAAACCAGTCACGACGGTCACCATCAGCCAGGCCCAGTTTCGGGAAACGGGCATTCAGCTCGGTGGCCCCGATACCTTAACTCTCGGCGAAACCATTCAGGCAACGGGGAAACTCGAAGCACCCCCCGACCAATGGGCGACGGTGAGTGCCCCTATGGGCGGCTTTGTGCGGTCGGCCAAACTGGTAGAAGGCGATTTCGTTCGCAAAGGGCAGGTGCTGGCCATTCTGGAACACCCCGATTATGTCAAACTGCAGCAGGAGTACCTACAGGCCATAGCCAGGAGTCGCTTTGAGCGGCAGGAACTGGACCGGCAAACTGAACTGGTGCGGGAAGAAGTGGGTGCCCGCCGGAAACTCCAGCAATCGACCGCCGAGTTTGAAACCACGCGGGCTTTGCTGACATCGCTGGAAGCCCAGCTGGCGCAGTTACACATTCCGCTGGAGAACCTCCGCAATGGAACCATCAGCCGGACAATTCCGCTGCTGGCCCCCATTAGCGGCTATGTTGATAAAGTGAATCTGCGGCTGGGACAATACGTCGGAACGACTGATGTGCTGATTGAAATTGTGGGAAAAGAACACCTGTATCTTGAACTGCGCGTTTTCGAGAATGACATTCGGCACGTTCGGGAAGGACAGCTCGTACGTTTCAGCGTTCCCCAGCAGCAAACCGGCGAGATGCAGGCGAAGGTGATCCGGGTGGGGCAGTCCTTCGATGCTCAGACCAAAACGGTGCTGGTACACGCCAATCTGGTGGCGGGTCAATATGATCGCCTGTTTGCCGGGTCGTATGTGCGGGCTACGATTCTGGCATCCCCCCGGCAGGTTATTGCCCTCCCCGAAGATGCGCTCATTAAAGAGGGCAACCGGTCGTTTGTGTACGTTCGCGAGGGGGATAGCCCCGCCGGGACGTATCGTTTCCGAATGGCACCGGTTCGAACGGGGATCACCCAAAACCACCGCACGGAAGTGATCGTACCGCCTTCACTGAATCCTTCATTGATTGTCAGGCAGGGTGCCTATTTTATCAGCGCCGAACGAGCCAAGATGGCTGGTTGACGGTCTATTTAGCAATTAGCTGCCATATCTTTCAATAAGTTAATTCATCTCCATTCTAGAATGGACCTGGCAGATGCTACCGCTAAGTCCATTCTAACCGTTTCTCCTTCATCAACGATGTCGCCACTTGTTCAGCAAATTTTAGGGTATGCATTGCTGCCTGCACTGGGTTTATCCGTGGGCGGGCTGATTGCCGCCTTCGTTCGGTTAAGTATTAAATTTCAGAGTGCCGTGCTTCACTTTGCGGCCGGGGTTATTTTCTCGGTGGTGGCGGTGGAGGTGCTGCCCGAGGTCGTCCGCTTGCACAATCCTCTGCTCACGGCGGTTGGTTTCGGTACGGGTATTATCCTGATGCTCATCATCCGGCAATGGACGGAAAGCAAGGAAGGGCACGCAACCGCATCGCCCAATCGAGGGCTGCCCATCACCTTCTTACTGGTAATCGGCATCGACGTCTTTATTGACGGCCTGTTGCTGGGCGTCGGCTTTGCCGCCGGGGCCAAACAGGGGAAGCTGCTGGCCCTGGCACTGGCCATCGAAAGTTTATCGCTTGGCCTGGCCACAGCTACGTCGCTCCTCAAAAATCAGCTTTCCCGTGGACGGGTTGTGGGATTACTGCTTGGTTTAGCCGCGCTCTTCCTGATCAGTGCCGGACTGGGGGCTACGCTGCTGCAAAACGTCCCCGAAACGGTGCTCGATCTGGTGTTGTCGGTGGGGCTGGCGGCTCTGTTGTTTTTAGTAACGGATGAACTCCTCACCGAAGCGCACATTGCGCAGGAGCCCGCCTGGCTGACGGCCACCTTTTATGCGGGCTTTCTTCTGTTTTTACTGCTGGGTATGCTTATCTAACGTGAATAATGGCCAATTTAGGTTGAACATCAAGTCGTTGAGTGCCGTAGGCACGTCATGTTGTAGAAAAAGGTAGTTATGGGGGCCGTTGACGTGCCGTAAAACTACCTTTTGCTACAAACATCAAACCGCTACGCGGTCATCATGCACGTTATCTAGGTATCGAAACGGCTCAGGCAGGTGTTTCGGATTACCGCCCCAGCACTTTGGTTGCGCCATAGCTGGTGGTCAGACTGGGCCAGACCGACGGGTGAAAATGGCCATCCTGCTCCACAATCGAATACTGTAGGCCCGCCTGTTTGGCGTGGTCGAACAATCGTTTGTAGTTGATACTGCCTTTGCCGACTTCGGTATTGGCTGTGCGGTCCTGCTTGTCCATGTCTTTGACGTGCCAGATAGGGAAACGCCCCGGATATTTCTGGACGTAGGTGACCGGATCAACGTTCATGCGTGCAAACCAGTAGAGTTCCATTTCCATGATCATCAGCTTGGGGTCAATCTGCTTCAGGAACAGATCATAGGGTACAACTCCATCGAAGGTTTCAAAGTCGTAGCCATGATTATGATAGCCAAACTGCACGCCATGCTTTTTGCATAACTCGCCCAGCCGGGTGTATTCATCCACCGCCCGCTTGGTTGTTTCCAGATCGGTCAGTTTATTGAAGGGAACAATCATGTACTTGAGTCCTGCTTCGGCGGCTTCGGTTATCGAGGTCTCGGCCGTTTTGCCCAGATTGAAGTGGCTGGCAAAGAGCGTCATGCCCAGATCGTGGGCTATTTTAGTGAACTCGGCGGGTTTCAGACCGAAGTAAATGCCTTTGTCGCCCTGGTAGGATTCGAGTAGGGTAAAACCAATAGCCGCCAGTTGTTTGAGGGTGCCAACCGGGTCCTGATTCATCCAGTCCCGAACGGTGTACAGTTGAATACCGATGGGGTAATTGGCCAATGGCTGGCCAGCTATAGAGGGAAGCCCGGCAGCCAGTGCCCCGGCAGCGACAAGAAAATTGCGACGTGAAATCATGTGAAAGAGTAAGTACCCGATGTATAGAGGCTAATGCCAAAGCAAGTAATGTTCATAATTCTACCCGTTGTCGACTGGTTCAATCCACTTATATACAAGCGAGCCTGGCAACGTTTTGCGTCACCAGGCTCGCTTAGCGTTAAACAGGAAATGGCTAACCAGCCACTTTTCACTACGTTAGTTTTGCCGTAAAGAAGTCGATGGTTCGTTTCCAGGCGAGTTCGGCGGCTGCTTTGTCATAGCGAGGGGTAGTATCGTTATGAAAGCCGTGATTGGCATTCGGGTAGATGTACGCCGTGTATTCTTTGTTGTTCTTTTTTAGAGCCTCCTCATAGGCTGGCCAACCCGCATTCACTCCTTTGTCCAGTTCGCCGTACTGCAACAGCAGGGGTGCTTTTATTTTAGGGACATCTTCGGCGGCTGGCTGACCGCCATAAAACGGCACGGCGGCTGCTAAATCGGGGATACGCACCGCCATCATATTGGCAATCCAGCCTCCAAAGCAAAAACCGACAACGCCAATTTTACCATTGCAGTCCTTGTTGGTTTTCAGGTAGTCGAAAGCCGCAATAAAATCCTCCAGCATTTCATTTCTGTCCCGTTTGCTCTGGAGAGCCCGCCCGTCATCATCATTGCCTGGGTAGCCGCCTAATGGGCTTAACGCATCGGGAGCAATGGAAATAAATCCGGCCAGCGCGGCTCGTCGGGCCACATCGGCAATGTGCGGATTCAAGCCCCGGTTTTCATGAACGACGATGATGCCGCCGAGTTTTTTGGTCGTATCCTTAGGCTTCGACAGCAAGGCTTTAATCGTGCCGCCACCTTTGGGCGACGGATAATTGACGTAGTCGGATTGCAGCCGGGGATCGTCCGCTTTAATCTGAATGGCTCCTTGGTAATCAGGCATCATAAAGCTCATCAGAGAGGCTACGGTAATACCGCCTGCGGTGTAGGCGGATAACTTTTGTACAAAGTCACGCCGGTCGATGCGGCTGTGTGCATAGTCGTCGTACAGGTCAAATACCTCCTGTTTGATATCTTCTTTCCTGATTTTGTCCATGATGAATTATATGGGTTTATGCCTTTCGTATGTTCTGGTATCGGGATAAATCAGCGAACAATCTTAAACACTTTACTAAATCTACTTTTTATATAACAAATAAATTCAAACCGAACTTCTACTTTATATTCTTGATCGCAAGGGAAAGATATAACGGAGCGGACGTTGAGAGTGGCCTATATGAATAGTGAATTGATTAGGTCGTCAGGAACGCTTTTCTGAAATAAAAGCAGCTAATTAACCATGAATACATTCGTAACGATTGCCTTGATTGCCCTGCCTGGTTGGCTGGCGAGAGGTTCAGCATCCCCTTTGCCTTTC
>CAXTJJ010000078.1:0-15275 GCA_964244155.1 uncultured Spirosoma sp. | reverse complement strand
AGGACAGAAATTTACCCAGGAAAACAACACGCTGTCTGGCTTGGGCTTTCCCAACGACGACATTACCTTCCTGACGGCCGCTACCAGCGTAACGGGCAGCAGCAACTACACGGATTATTCCCTTTTATCAACGCTGGTACGATTGAACTACAGTTTTCAGGGGCGCTACTTACTCCAGGGTGCATTCCGTCGGGATGGTTCCTCACGCTTCGGCACCAACCGCCAGTATGGTAATTTTCCCTCTATTTCGGCGGGCTGGATCGTGAGCGACGAAGCGTTCATGAAGCGTTTCAAAGGGATAAACCTACTGAAACTGCGAGCCAGCTATGGCGTTACGGGCAACAACTTTTTCGGCAACTACGTCGCTCAATCGACCACCGCAAATTATTACTACGATTTTAACAACGTCATTACGCAGGGAACGACCATCGGTAACCTGGGCAACCCAAACCTGCGCTGGGAGCGGAGTCGTCAGTTCGATTTAGGGTTCGATTTAACCCTGCTGAATAACCGGCTGAACCTGACGTATGATTACTACGTCAAGAATACCGACGGACTGATTCAAAGTAGGCCTCTGCCGACTTCGTCAGGCTACACCTCGATTCTGGACAATGTGGGGGCGCTCGCCTTCTGGGGCCATGAAATAACGCTAAACACGGTGAACATCAGTCAGCCAAATTTCCGTTGGAACAGCAGTTTCAACGTGTCGTTTGACCGTAACCTGATCAAAGCCCTGGTCGATCCTGGCTATATCCGCCGGAACAATACCGTAACCTCGGACTACTTCCGAAACCAGGTCGGTCATCACCTGGGTGAGTTTTACGGGTTTGTTTTTCAGGGGTTGTACAAAGACGCGGCTGACCTGGATCAATCGGCCAAATACCAGGCTACGGCCACCGCGCCCAACGGCCTGTCGGACATTGGCACTATCAAAGTAAAAGATATCAACGGGGATGGGGTCATCGACGATGTAAACGACCGCACGTTCATTGGTAATCCGACACCGACATTTACGGGCGGATTCAGCAACAACCTGACCTACAAGAAATTCGACTTGAGCATCAGCACCGCCTTCTCTGTAGGTGGCCAGTTACTGAATGCGGCAAAATGGGCCTACCAAACGAATCTGGACGGCTCTCGGGTACCCCTGGCCGCTGCCGCCGACCGCTGGCGTTCCATCGACAATCCGGGGTCGGGTGTGTACCCACGTACCAAAACCGGCACGACGGGTCTGGGTCGGAGCGTTAACTCGCAGTGGCTGGAAAATGCCTCCTATTTTACGCTTAAGAACATAACGCTAGGGTACACCCTCGGCTTTGGCGACCGCTCGGCGCTGAGAGGATTGCGCGTCTATGCCTCTATCCAGCAGGCGTTTGTGCTGACCGGTTACAGTGGCTTGAATCCCGAAATCAACTTCGCCGGGCAGGATGCGACGCTGGGGTTGAAAGTTGATGAAAACGCTTATCCTATTCCCCGCACCTTTTCTGTCGGCCTTTCCGCAACGTTCAGATAATCACCCATTATCCAACACGCAAGATGAAAAAATCCTTACTATATACCGTACTGATTAGCCTGACAGCCTCCGCCTGCCAGCAAAATTTTCTGGATCTGTCACCCAAGGCTGCTTACACTGACAATTCGTATTTCCAGACTGACGCGCAGTTTAAGCAGGCCGTAACGGCGGCCTACGCACCCCTGCTCGATCTGATGAATAATGATTTTTATTTGTCAGAGATGCGCTCCGACAACACGTTTTATCAGTCAGTGCTTTCCAACCGGGGTACGGCTTTCGTCTTCCGGGAGAATATCTCCGATTTCAAAGACGGAGCGACCAATTCCTACACAGCAGCCGAATGGCAGTACCTCTACCAAATCATCTCGCGGGCCAACATCGTCATCTCTCGTATAAAGACGGTCTCCGGCTTGCCAACCGCTTCGGTGAACAGTTACGATGGGCAAAGCAAATTTTTACGGGCCTTCGCGTATTTCAAATTAGTGCGGCTGTTTGGGGGCGTACCGCTGTTCGTTGATGAAGTAAAAGACGCCAATGGTGCGTTTTTGCCCCGCGCTTCCGTCGATCAGGTGTACCAGCAGATTATTGCCGACGCGAACGACGCCATTCGGGAGCTCAACGCGCCCGCTAAATTCCCGCAGACCGGTGAAGCAACCAAAGGTTCGGCTACGGTACTATTGGCCGATGTACTGGTCACGTTGCAGCGCTGGGCCGAAGCCGAGACATTGCTGGCCACTTTATCCGCCATGGGCTATGGCTTGAACGCTGATTACGCCAGCGCGTTTTTACCAGCGAACAAAAATAGCAAAGAGTCGCTTTTCGAGGTACAGTATCTGGATGGTACGACGACGGGTACCACGCCCAATACGTTATCGTTCAATTTCTTACCTCGTAGTACCAATACCGCTTTGCTAACGGGTCTCGCTGTCAATAACAGTGGATCGGCAGGAATCAATACCCCTACTCTGGATTTAATTAGCACGTATGAACCGTCGGATAAACGGCTGGATGCGTCGATTGGGATTGCCGAGGGTACGTACAATGCCAGCAACTTATTCACGTATCAGGCGGTCAAAAGCGTAGTGGGCTACACAAACCCGCCCACTGGTCGGGTTGCGGTTCCGTATATTAAGAAATATTTGCACGCTCCCTTAACAGCAATTACTGGATCGGCTGATAACTTCCCAATTTATCGCTATGCTGAAGCCCTATTGCTATTGGCTGAAGCCCAAAACGAACAAGGCAAATCTCCGCTGGCCGCGCTGAACGCAGTTCGCAACCGGGCGGGTTTGCCGGGTACACAAGCCGCTAGTCAGGCCACGTTGCGCCAGGTTATTCTACACGAACGACGGGTTGAACTGGCGTTTGAAAATAAGCGCTGGTATGACTTAGTTCGCAGTGGAAACGCCGTGGCTACCTTGAATGCGTTTGGCGAAAAAATTAAAGCGCAGGCGGATTATTTACCGACGGACGGTCGTATTGTCACCCCGTTTCGACTGCTGTTCCCCTTACCAGCCGCCGAAGTAGGGCTAAATCCATTATTGATGCAAAACCCAGGCTATTGAACCCACTTGCCTATCGGCATTTTTCAACCCATCCATGACAAACGCAGTCTTACTAGTAAGTTTGAGTATCTCGCTGATACTAAGTAGCCGGGGTGTTGTCAGCGCGCAGACGGTGCACACCTTACCGATTAAAACGGTTCAGGACCTCCACACTTTTTTTACATGGACGGACAAAAAAAAGCCGATTGTTAGTGGACACCGGGGCGGCATGGTTCCGGGCTTTCCCGAAAACTCACTGGCCACCTTTGAAAACACGTTGACGTACACCCCCGCTTTTTTTGAAACAGACCCGCGCCTGACAAAAGACAGCGTTATTGTCCTGCTGCACGATGCTACACTGGATCGAACCACGACGGGCACGGGCAAATTGTCGGATTATACTTGGGAAGAGGTGAAAAAACTGCACCTGAAGGATGCCGAAGGAAACGTCACGCCACACCGGATTCCAACCCTAACCGAAGCCATTGAGTGGGCTCGTGGAAAAACCGTTCTGAACCTGGACCGCAAAGAGGTTCCATTTGCCATGACGGCCGCCCTGATTCGCCAACTCAAGGCCGATGCCTTTGTGATGCTTACCGTTCACGCGCCCCAACAGGCCCGGTATTATCTGGATGACAATAAAGACCGGATGTTCTCGGTGTTTATTAAGAACAAGCAGGAGCTGGACGCCTACGAAAAAGCCGGTATCCCAGCGGCCAACATGATTGCCTATATCGGCCCCACGGTTAAACCGGAAAACAAGGAACTGTATCAACTACTTAACGCCCGGGGCATCATGTGCATGATTTCGGCGGCCTCCTCTTACGATAAGCTGTCGAACCCCGCCGAACGAACGGCTGCTTATCAGGCGATTATTCAGGATGGCGCCAGTATTCTGGAGTCAGATCGACCCATTGAAGTAGCCAAAGCGCTAAATGGTTCAGTACCCGGTCAGGCCCCATCGGCTGCGTCGCCCAAGCGGTAATTTATCGGGTAAGATGACAGGTGCAAACGAGCTATATAAAGCACTGTCCTTCGTCTTACTGTTCCCTCCTAAATGAGACGACCCAACTTTCATGCATCTGCAAGTTCAATCATTGCTAACGAGTTGGCAAAAGCGTTAACAATTGGAAACAGCACGCTTTAACTATTTATAGGTACTATAAATCGATACTTGAAATAGTGTTTTACCATTAATTAAGTTAGAATAAACTAACTTGAACAGCCTTATTAATTTGTACTTTTCGTATTATCCGTTCACAACAGGCAACCTTTTTCTGGACGCTTTAACTGGAAGCACCAATGCGTCAGTAGTGGGCAACTCGAAGTGAATTCCAGTAAAACATATTCACAAACATGTTGCTCACCCAAAATAGAGCCATTAGTTGTGATTGTGCCAAATGGCGGTTACCTTAGTGACAGAAATGATAAACTCATGGAGCTAAGTACAGATATAGAGTGGACAGGAGATGGCTTTGCCATTGTCGAACAGTCCCGAGCGGGTTTAAGCCGAGCCAAAGCTGACGAGGTGGCCAGGCCTATAGGACTAACCGATAAAGAGATGGCGCGCATTTTGAATCTCTCGGAGCGAACCTTACATCGGCTACGCCCTGATGCCCGACTGGATAGCAATGCATCGGAGCGACTCCTCTTGCTAGAGGTATTAATTAAACATGGATTAGACGTATTTGATGGGCGAACCGATGTACTCGGCCGCTGGTTACATGGTCCTTTGCCTGAACTCCGTCGACAGGCACCTGTTACCCTTTTAGATACCACCATTGGTTTTAGTATGGTTCATACTGTGTTGGGGCGGATTGAGCATGGCATCTACTCCTAAGATTTAGAATGACCTCACTGGAATCGCCGCTATGTGTGTACCGGCTTATTAAAGAACGCTTTCTAAGTACACCTCTCTCCGCAGAAGGAACCCGACGATTAGGGGGTCGCTGGAATCCACCGGGCATTGGTATTCTTTACAGCTCAGCTAGTCCCGAATTAGCCTTGCTGGAACAGATCGTCCACTTACGGTCATTACCCTATAGCGATTTACCCCGGCTCATACTCTTGACGCTGGTACTACCCCAACAGCCACGGCTACTCGATGCTTTAGATTTGCCGGCTGCTTGGCGGGACGAAGCGGATTTTAGCGTGAATCATCAGGCAATAGGCACCTGGTTGGCCAAGCCTGATGTGTTAGCACTGGGTGTCCCTTCTGCGGTGGTACCGGACTCCTTTAACTACCTGCTTCATCCGGCACACGCATCGTTCGAGCAAATAATCGTAGCTCGAACGTCCGCTTTCCCAATAGACGCTCGTTTATGGAAAGATAGCGACAGGCTTTGACGTGTCCTGACTAGATTAGCCCGAATAGAGTAATATACGAGTACAAAAGCCAAGTATTATCTTACTTAAACACTTCAATAAGTGAACCGCATTTCTAAGGAACTGTCGGATACTAGCCAATGGCGATGATCCTCAAAGCGTTCACGAAAAGGTTAGTGTAACGAAAAATCATGAACGATTAAATTGGACGGGTTTATTGGACGCCAATAGAAGTGTTTTGGGCCACTTCCCTTCTACCCGGTCACTGTTCAGAAAAACCTCCGAATAAAGGGAAGACAAGACACTTTCCTGAAGTACAGTTACTAATCGATTTAACCGCTTCCAAACACGTGGACGTGATTGAGAATTGATCTATTTTGTACCAAGCCAAGAGATCTATTCCAAGTAAAATTGTTCACAATAACGCCCGAATAAAATCAGGGGAAGACAATTCTAAGGATTTTCTAATTTTTACATAAGCTCATTCTAATCAGGGCCAGCGTACTTTGGTTTATATCAGGTCAATCTAACCGACAAGAGTAATCAGATAAATCACCTTACAGAATTGCTCGTTAACGATACCTGTTTATCATATCAACTTATGAGAAATCAACCCGAAATAAACAGACGAACGCTTGGTGTTACCTTTTCCAATGAACATCAGGCTGACGTTATGCTGTGGAATCCGCTAGCCAAAAAGGTAGAACTCTCCATCAGCGACCGATCTGTACCAATCCCGTTAGTGAACGATAGTTCAGGATACTGGCATCTGGAAACCGATCAGATTAAACCCGGTGATGTATACACGTTCATACTTGACGATGAGAAGATATGTGCTGATCCTGCATCGCTGCTCCAACCTCAGGGTGCATATGGCCCTTCTCAAGCGGTAGATACAAATAAATTCTACTGGGAAGATTCCTGTTGGGTCAACCCGCCCGTGGATGAATATGTTATCTATGAACTCGATTTGAGTACGTTCAGCCCTGAAGAGACTTTTGACTCCCTTATTAAAAAGTTGGGAGAACTGAAAAGTCTGGGCATTAATGCCTTACTCATAAATTCCGTTTCATCCTTTCCAGGGTCACTTAACGGGCTGTTCCTCTATGCTATACAAGCCAGTTACGGCGGTCCCTATCAATTACAACGTTTGATCAATGCCTGCCACTTTGAAGGGATCGCCGTTATTCTGGATGTAAACTTTTCGAAAATCAGTAGACAGAATGGCCAACTAACGGCTTACCGCTCAAGCAAACAGAAGGCGGGTCAGCATGAGTCAAACGTAACCAATAATGGGCCTGGAGAAGCAGGACGTCGATACCTTATCGAAAATGCATTGATGTGGTTCCGGGATTTCCATATCGATGCACTCCGGCTAAAGGCAATTTATGCTTTACCCAATTTTGAACAAATTTTACACGATATCCGTACATATACCAATCAGTTAACTGCCTTGACAGGATTTCATCATTGCCTGCTAGTCGAGCATGAACGGGCGCATAAGTCGCTTGCGGGTCAAACGTATACGCCAAATACCGGGCAGAAAGAACAACTCGAAATAGTTTCAGCTACCGGGCAATACGACAGCTACTGCTCTGATTTTAAACCCAGCAAACTCTCAATTAAAACATATCGGGAGGATTATTTATATGACGATCACTTCTCGTCAGTTTTGCGTGAGTTGTTTAGCCGACACAAGGAACCGGATCAATCGCCTAAGCTTCTAAGGACTTTCTAAGATTTGCTTAAGCTTCCTCTAAGTCGTTGACGCGTCTTTTGCTAGTCTACACTGGCGTTCAGTAACGCATCAACTCGATGAACACATTTAAACGATTACTTATTGTTTCCTATCGCTTACCGTTTTCCATTCAGCAGACAACAGAAGGAGTAAGCCTCATCCAGAATTCGGGTGGATTGGTTTCGGCTGTATTGTCGATGGCGGAACAGATGGGCCAGAAGCATGAGGATTCTGCCACAAAAATTCATTGGATTGGTCATGGCGAAACGCAGTTGCAACAAATCGCGTCATCAACTCTGGAAAATGACACGTTTGTGGCACATCCTGTTTTTATGGAAGAAGTTTGCCATAAAGGATTTTACGAGGGATTTAGCAATGATTTGATCTGGCCCCTGTTTCACTACTTTCCATCTTACGCGTCTTTTAAAGAACATGATTTTGACTGTTATCAACAAGCAAATACTCGATTTTTGGAAGAATTAACGGCGTTGGTCGAACCCGGCGACTTAGTCTGGATTCACGATTTTCAATTAATATTACTGCCTGATTTGCTGCGCCAGGCGATACCCTCGGTATCGATTGGCTACTTCTTCCATATCCCTTTCCCGACTTATGAGATTATTAAACTGCTACCCCGCAGCTGGCGACAGGCACTTATTAAAGGAATACTGGGCGCTGATGTCGTAGGCTTTCACACAGCTGATTACGTACAGCATTTTATGCATAGCGTTTCAGAGGTACTGGATCTCCCGATTATTAATCAGCGTATCATCCTGCCCAATCGAGCGGTCAATGTCAATGCCTTCCCGATCAGTATTGATTTTAATAAGTTCAATATAAGTGGACAGGAAGCCGACGTTTTTGCCACTCAGCAACACTACATGAATTTGCTTCGGCACAACAGGATCATTTTTTCGGTAGACCGACTCGATTACACAAAAGGAATTACATCTCGTCTGCTAGGGTATGAACGGTTTCTAATCCAGAATCCAGACTGGCATGACAAAGTAACCTTTGTGATGACGGTTGTGCCCTCGCGGGACAATATCGCTCAATATCAGGATCTTAAACGCGAAATTGAAGAGACAGTTGGCCGTATCAACGGTTTATTTGGGACTATTGGCTGGCGACCCATCGTGTATTCGTACCGGTCATTAACTTTCACCGAGTTAATGGCCTTATATACTGCCTGCGATATTGCTCTTATTACGCCCGTTCGGGATGGGATGAATCTGGTTTGCAAGGAGTTTGTCGCGAGTCGTCAGGACCTCAAGGGGGTATTGATTCTGAGTGAGCTAGCCGGTGCTGCTCAGGAACTACAAGACGCCATTATAATTAATCCAACCGACACCCAGGAAGTGGCCGATGCCATCAAACAGGCATTAGCCATGCCCCTTGCCGAACAGGAACGACGTTTGCTGCACATGCGGAAGCATATACAGAATCACAACGTTTTCCGGTGGAGCCACGATTTTCTTTCTGCCTTTAACGATAGGATCATGAACCGGCCCGAAGTAGAAACAGACTTGCCCCTTCAACCATTTATTACCGCCTTTACCGATGCTCGGAAACGGCTACTATTAGTTGATTTCGACGGAACCCTGGCCCCTATTGTCAATAACCCAGCCGAAGCGCGACCGACCGAAATGTTACAATCTATACTAATGAATTTGGCCGAAACCAGTGATGTAGTCATCATCAGCGGCCGAAACCGGTCGTTTTTGGATAAGACATTTACGGGTATTCCTGTTTACCTGGTCGCTGAACACGGGGCCTTTCTGAAAAAACCAGATCAGCCTTGGCAACGGCTCGATTTGTCGACCGATAACTGGGTGGAGCCGGTACGTTCAATCATGAATCACTTTGTGGACCGCTCTCCCGGATCGTTTATTGAAGGAAAAGAAACGGCCATTGCCTGGCATTACCGCATGGCCGACAGTGAAGAAGCGGAAGGGCAGGCCATTGATTTGGCAGCACAGCTTCGACGAATGTCATCGCCCATTTCCCTGACGGTTATTCAGGGAAATAAAGTGGTGGAAGTGAAACCTGCTCAACATAGTAAAGGAACTATAGCGCAGGCAATTGCCGAGCAAAAGCCGTACGACTTTATTATAAGCATTGGCGATGATGCTACTGACGAAGACATGTTCCGGCAGCTACCTAACTGGGCCTACACCCTAAAAGTAGGGTCAGGAATGTCATTTGCCCGATATAGGCTGGCTCGTCAACAAGATGTCGAAACTCTGTTGCAACGAATGAACGACATCTTGATTGAAACCTGATTCCAGGTTAGCACAGATCAAAAAAGCCAGCGTTTGATAGCACTGGCTTTTGCTTTAATCGATATATACCTGAAAATCATCTATATATCGCGTTATCGCTTAGTAAAAACCTTTTCAGGCTGTACACCA
The DNA here is from genome assembly GCA_964244155.1 of uncultured Spirosoma sp. GTDB lineage: Bacteria > Bacteroidota > Bacteroidia > Cytophagales > Spirosomataceae > Spirosoma. The sequence continues at coordinate 5,744 of CAXTJJ010000078.1, read as the reverse complement.
TTTTCAATGCCTTCGCCCTGTTTTTCTTTTTCCTTAAGATGCTGTAGCAAATGTTCGTAATAAGGAGGCATTTTGTCGGTGTTAGAAGCTTTAACGCCAAACCTGCCGCTGGTATAATAACTAAGAATGCCAATTGCCAGGATTATAATGGCTATACTAAAAAACGTCAACATATTCGTTTGGGTTTGGGTAGAGCGAGAGTACTCGCTTTTTCATGAAGGCTGACCCGAACAGTGAGAACGTAAGTATGAGGGCCAACCTCATGAAAAAGTGCCTATGCTCGCTTAATGACCGAAAAGTAGCGTCTATTGATAAGGGGAAACTTAATGAGACCTTAGAATTTGATTAGAGCAAAACAATAGAAGCATTCGGCGCTTAATAACGTATACACCCGCTCCTCGCTATACCCTGTATCGGGCGACTTTGCGCTGCGCAAAACAACCTTTACCAATTATGAAACTCTTAGTCGTTGAAGACGAAACTAAAACGTTGCAGGCAATCCAGCAGGGACTGGAAGAAAGTCAATTTGAGGTTGACATTGCTTATGACGGGCTCATTGCCAAACGACTGGCGTTGAAGAATAACTATGCCGCAATTATTACCGATCTAGTTCTGCCTGGTTTGAACGGGTATGAACTTTGCCGACAGCTACGGGCAGAAGGTTTAACGACGCCCATACTGATGTTGACTGCTCTCGGCGAAACAGACGACAAGATCATGGGTTTCGACGCCGGAGCCGATCAATACCTGACCAAACCGTTTCAGTTTTCTGAGCTACTGGCGCGGGTGCGGGCCCTTACCAAACGCGGTACTCAGGTGTCATTGACCGCCCAGACCTTACGATACGGCGGAGTTGAAATGAATCTGGATGCCAAAACCGTTACGCGTGATGAGCAACCCATTGAGCTAACCGCCCGTGAATTTGCCCTATTGGAATTTCTCATGCGCAATCAGGGCCGTGTGCTGTCAAAACCGTCGATTGCTGAACACGTCTGGGACCTAAACTTCGATACGGGTACCAACGTTGTGGAAGTTTATATCAATTACCTGCGCAAAAAGATCGATCGGGATTTTCCAAAAAAGCTGATTCACACGCACTTCGGCATGGGCTACATGTTTAAAGAAGAATAAAAAAGAGGAGAAAAGGGAGGAGGGGGAAGAGAGGGACGAAAGGAAGGCAATTACCGAATCAGACCTCCCTCTCGTCCCCTTCCTCCCTCTCCTCCTCTCCATTTCCATGACCATTCGCAAACGGCTGACCTTACGCTTTACAAGCCTGGTATCCAGCATTCTGATGCTGGCGTTTGTGAGTATCTATGCTTTCTGCTGGTACTTTATTTCATCCGACTTTTACCGGCGGCTCGACCGGAAAGCCAATACAACGGGAGATATGCTGATTCGTCATCGACTGGATGCCCAGCTGATTCGGCAGTTGGGCCGAATTCGAAAAGACCAGTTGCCCAATCAGAAAATCATGGTATTCGATCATCGGGATTCAATCATCTTCATGACCAACGAAGGCCTGCCAATAACCATCTCGAAATCGGTGCTGAAAGACATTCGGCAGGATAAACAAAAGGATTTCCAACAGAATGGGTACTATCTGTCGGGTACCCGGTTCATGACTGCATCGGGTCAGTATGTGGTGATCGCCAGTGCCGTGAACGTTTACGGCGATGAATTTCTAAAACGACTCCTGTGGGCCTTGACCGGTCTATTTTGCCTAATTGCAGGCATTACGGCATTTTCGGGTTGGATTTTTGCGGGCGATGCCCTGCGGCCCATGAAACAGATTGACCAAATTGTCAGCGACATATTTCCACATAATCGGGATGAACGACTCATTATCAATAAAGACGATGATGAAATTAGTCGCTTATCGACAACAATTAACCGGTTGCTGGACAGGGTTGCCGAGTCCTTTCGGATGCAGCGCATGTTTGTGGCGAATGTCTCACACGAACTAAAAAATCCGCTGACGCAAATCAGTTCCCAACTGGAAGTTAGCCTTTTAAATCAGCGAGAGCCGGAAGCCTACCGAAAAACAATACGTTCGGTCTTAGACGATGTAAGTGAATTGGCAACGCTTACGCACGAATTACTAAAACTCTCGCAGGTTAATCAGGAGGATGCCATCGGATTACTAACCGACAGCGTACGAATAGACGAAATCATATGGGATATTCGGGATGAAGTAACCGCCATCCATCCACGCTATCAGGTAAAAATAGAACTTAGGGCGCTGCCCGATGACCCTGACCAACTGGCTGTGCAGGGCAATAAAATCTTACTGGCTACAGCCTTGAAAAATCTGGCGGAAAATGCCTGCAAATTCTCGGATGATGGTCAGGCCCTGATTCACGTTAGTTTCGATCCAACCTGTTTGACTATTAGCATACAAAATACCGGCCATTCCATTCCATCAGCCGACCTTCCTTATATTTTTGAGCCGTTCTATCGCAGTCGCCAGACCGCCGATGTACGCGGTTATGGCGTAGGTCTTTCGCTTGTGGAGCGTATCATTCGTCTGCATCAGGGTAAAATTCAAGTCACCTCAATGGTTGGCAACCCAACCATCTTTAGCATCATGTTACCTCGGTAAACGCTCGATTTCTAAGTAATTTCTAAGCAATTTATCAGTGAATCCTAAGTCGTGTATGGCAACTTTAGCCACAAAGAAACCCGCCTAAGTGTCTAACCATCGCGCCATTATGTCTGACAAAAACCTAACTCTCCCATATTCTCCGGTCTTCCCTCCTGGCCCGGTTGTTCCAAGGAAGACACGCCCTAAATCTTCGTATCTGTACGAAGATGACCCAAAAAAACCAGACTGGCTACTTTTATTAATCAGCGCTTTAGTCCTGTTAACCTTACTGATTATCTGGGTAGTGGATATTCCTGCTTTATTCCACTAATAGCTTGATCCGCCTGCTTTTTGTCCCGCTCTGAAGCCACTTTTCTATCCGCTGCCTTTCTGCTTTGGTATGTTTCCGGGAAAACCGGGCATAGACTAGCATGACCGTATCGGGCCGGTTGTTATTTCGACTCATTACCAGCGATTGGGCGGCTGTAAATGTTTGCACATCGGGCATGAGCGTTTTGAGTTCATTTCGCAAATCGGCCACCGACAAATTCGTTGATTGGGTTAAGTCGATATACCGACGTAATGAGTCAATGATGTGGTCTTTTCTAGCAATGGACGACTGGCTATATTTTATAACCTGATCGGTTACCGTGTTTTTGAGCGCATCTACATCAATTTCGGCATCCTTAAAACTACCTTGCTTCACAATGAGTTGTGCATCAGCCATTCCATAAGGTGGCATTTTAGCCCGGAGCAGATTGATCGAATCTTTTATAAGTGGTTCACCAACCAGTGAGAGTTCCAGTGTGCTTTGGTGCCGATTATAGCGGGCGGTATAACTGACTAGTTGCCGATTATCAAAATTAAATTCGTTAGCAACAAATCGTTTGGCATTCTGCTCGAAGATGGTTTTTCGAACGATTTGATAGCCCAGATAACTGCTCGGCACAATCACAATGAGTACTGCAATCCATATTGTGTTCCGCACCCGACGCTCCACCTCTGGCGTAGGGTATTCCTTTTGCTGATACCCCAGAAACCGGACAATCAGAAAGGTGGCCAGACTAATACAAAAGCTATTGATAAGAAACAGATAAAATGCACCGGCGAAATAATACAGATTACCCGATGCCAGACCATAACCGGCCGTACAGATGGGCGGCATCAGTGCCGTAGCGATGGCCACACCCGGCACAACATTGGTAATTTTATCCCTACGGGAACCGGCCACAATACCAGCCAGACCACCAAAAAACGCAATGAACGCATCCCATACGGTGGGTGATGTCCGGGCCAGCAACTCCGATTGGGCAATATGGAGCGGGCTGATTAAAAAGTAGACGGTAGACGTAAGCAGGCTGATAAAGACGGCAATACTCAGGTTTTTCAGCGCCTGCTGTATCATGGTTAGATCATTGATACCAATGCCCAGTCCAATCCCCATAATCGGACCCATGAGTGGAGAAATCAGCATGGCACCGATGATGACGGCTGTTGAGTTCACATTGAGGCCAATGGACGCGATGAAAATAGCAAAAATGAGCGTCCAGAGGTTGATACCCTTAAACTCAATGCCCCGATGTATTGACTCAATCACATGGTCTTCATCCTGTTTGTCTTCCTCCAGGCTAAACCGCTCGCGCAGAAAACCGCCGATTCGACTTAAGGTATCCGCCTTTTTAGTCCGGGGCTCATTTTGGTCGTTGACAATCATTCGTTACAAGCTCAGTTAGGAGTCGTTAAGGAACAACAAGGCAAGGTTTTAATCGAAAGTTAATGTAAACTTGCTCAATTACGCTGCTCATTTATGGATCTATTTACCCTGATTACCTTATTGATCGTTGCTTCGGCCGTGTTTGCTTATCTAAACACCAAACTCCTCAAACTGCCCGATGCGATTGGCATTATGGTTTGCTCATTGGGCTTTTCAGTCCTGTTAATTGGGTTAAACTCAATCTACCCAGATCAGTTGGTTTTTATTCGTCAGTCAGTAGCTAAGATTGACTTTGAAAAAGCGCTTTTCGATGTAATGTTAAGTTTCCTGCTTTTTGCCGGCGCTTTTCATACCGATTCGGCCAAACTTCGGGTTGAACGGCGCTCGGTTATGCTGTTTGCGTTTGTGGGTGTATTACTTAGTACGGCCCTGGTTGGTTCTGGTCTTTATCTGTTAACCCGGCATCTCGACCTGAATTTATCATTCCCCCTATGCCTGCTGTTCGGCGCGTTGATTTCGCCTACCGATCCAATCGCCGTACTGGGAATCTTATCCAAGTTCAAACTGCCAGACAACGTTAAACTCAACATCGTTGGTGAATCGCTCTTTAATGACGGGGTTGGGGTTGTCATATTTGCGTCAATTTACCGAATTGTCATTAACGGAACCGATAGCATTAGCGCCGGTGAGATCGCCCTACTATTTCTCGAAGAAGCTGGTGGAGGCATTGTTTTTGGCATAGCGTTGGGATATGGTATGTTCTGGGTTTTGCGTTCGATCAACCACTATCAGACCGAAGTTATTGTTACGGTAGCAGGCGTTATGGGCGGGTATTTATTAGCGCAGAAACTTCATATTTCCGGACCGTTGGCGATGGTGGTCACCGGCCTGATGGTAGGCGGTCATAGCCGTCGTCAGGATGCCATGAGCCAACTTACCGAGGAATACGTCGACAAGTTCTGGGAGCTGGTCGATGGGATTCTGAATGCCCTTCTTTTTGTACTAATTGGCGTTGAGCTACTGATTGTCGATTTTCAAATTTCCCAATGGTCGATCTATTTATTAGTCGTACTCCTGGTCTTGATGTCCCGGTATCTGGCTATTCTCATCCCCTTCACATTGGCCCGTCGCTGGCTGGACCTCGACAAGAATGCCCCCGTTATGTTGACGTGGGGCGGCTTACGAGGTGGCCTTTCCATTGCCATGGCGCTGTCCATTGATGGTTCATTACCGCAGAAAGACTTCATTGTGACCATTACGTACGCCGTAGTTTTGTTCTCCGTTATCGGCCAGGGCTTAACGATGGAGCGGCTCATTCGGCGGTTGTATCCACCTGATAAGGTGAGTTAAGAATGGCTGCGGTAAATTCTAGTCGGCTTCTACTTCTTTTCCGTTTGTCTTCGGCTCAATAGCAACTGATCGTGCCAGCGTTTCGCGGACAAATCC
>CAXTJJ010000077.1:0-15280 GCA_964244155.1 uncultured Spirosoma sp. | reverse complement strand
TTTCGATAGGCGATTACTTTAACCCGGTCGGCTCCTTTGGGCATTAGAAAGGGTTGGGTGTAAAGCGGGAAATGGGTATCAGGAACAGTATTGTCCGTAGAATAATAGAGAAACGTATCGGGAAGTTCGTGACCGAGAACAACCTGCGTTATTCCCGTCGAATTCTTTTTCAGGGTAACAATCGGGTTGTACACGCTACGGGCATAGTTTACGTCCTGCTGGTCGAAGCGGTTGAAATGGGCCTCCATCCGACTGATGAAATCAGGCCAGTTGCGTTGCGACTTGGGCGACCAAAGGACTTCGGCCAGCGCAAACGCACGCGGCCAGGTCATGTATTCGGCGTGGCGACTATTCGGAATTGATTCCGTCCAGAGGTTGCCCTGCCCACCCAGAATAAGCTGCGCGTTAACACTATCGGGAACGGGTTCGAAGGCGTAGGACGAACTCAGCCGGGTCATCCCATAGGTAGCTGGTTCGGCGGAGGGTTCGCCCTGGTAAAGATCGAGGTAACAAAATTGGGACGGCGTCATGATAACCGGATGCCCCTGTTTAGCTGCTTCGATACCACCTTTCATACCCCGCCAGCTCATGACCGTAGCATCGGGCAGCAACCGGGTCGCCGGACCGTCCCCCTCCAGGATTTCATCCCAGCCAATCATCTTTTTACCCTTCGACTGCACGATTTTACCAACCTGCCTGATGAAGTAGCTTTGTAGTTCTTCCACCGTTTTCAGGTTATTGACCGTCATGGTCGTCTTGCATTCCTCGCAGCTAGCCCAGAATCCTTTGTAGGCTTCGTCGCCCCCAATGTGAATGTACGGCCCCGGAAACAACTGCGCCACTTCGGTCAGCACCTTGTCAATAAACAGGTAGGTGCTGTAAGCGCACGGATTCAGGGTATTGTCTTCCAGTTTGTAAAACTTACCATTAGTCGGAACAAGCACTTGTTTTTTGCCACAGGTCAGGCTGGGGTAAGCCGCAATAGCCGACATCATATGGCCCGGCATATCGATTTCGGGTACAATCATAATGTGCCGATCCTGCGCATACTGAACAATTTCACGAATATCGTCCTGCGTATAAAAGCCGCCGTAGGAAGGCGTTTCTCCAGCCTGTGGATTCTCGATAGTGCCCCAGGCTCCGGTTCGCGGAACACGCCAGGCACCTACTTCGGTCAGTTTGGGCAGGCTGTTGATTTGAATACGCCAGCCTTGGTCATCTGTCAGATGCCAGTGGAAAACATTGAATTTATACTGCGCCATCTGGTCGATGTACCGCTTCACGAACGCTTTGTCGAAAAAATGTCGGCTTACATCGAGCATCAGTCCGCGCCAACCGAAACGGGGTTGGTCGCGAATATGCAGTGTCGGGATTGCCTGCCCCCGAAACGTTTTGGCAACCGGCAGTAGTTGGCGCATCGTTTGCAGGCCATAGAAAAGTCCGGCTGCTTCGGGAGCCGTCAGGGTAATGCCCGTTGGTGTCACGACCAGGTCATAACCTTCAGGCCCAACACCGGCAATGGGGGCCAGCCGAACCGTAATGGCTTTCGTCTGCCTGGGTGCATCAGAGGTTGGGATACCGGGCAGGTTGTCGGTTACCATCCGGCGAACATCGGCCACCGGCGTCAGAATGGCTAGTCGCGTCTGTGCGGTGATCGCAAATGTACCCTTGCCGGGTTCGAGCGTTTGCGGAGCGGGAATCAGCGCTGGAATTGTTGATTGAGCAAGGGACGCAGTAAAGGCCAGAAAAAGCAGCGCGGTTAGTTTGTACATTCAGTTTAGGTAAGTGGGATTGTCGATTAGATACGTAAATGGTCGCAGGGTTTAGGCGCTGTGCTGGCTTGTGATTGTGTTGTGTCCCAAACAGCATCCTGCTATTCGGGACACAACGCAATCACGGTTTAGGCCAGCGGGTTTCGATGCCCTGCGAGCGGATCGTTTTCTGGAAGTCTTCGAGTAATTGCGTCTTCTCCCGAACGGCCCGCGGTATCACTTTTTTCTCGAGTACATACGCGACCAGCAACCCTACGGTTTCGCCGATACTCCACTCAACGGGGTGCAGCCGGTAGCAGCCGTTCGTGATGTGCGTGGTACCAATGTTTTTGTTGGCGGGCAACAGGTTTTCCATGCGTTTGGGCAACAATGCCCCCAACGGAATCTGGAAGGGCAATGACCCAAAGTCGATATAATTATTGCCGCCCGTGCTGGGGTGTAAATCAATGTGGTAATAGCCCACACCGACACTATCGGGAAATTCGGCCGCCGTATTCCCTTCCTTTTTGCCCGTTATCAACGCACGATTTTCGGCCCCAACATGCTCTTCGAGAACCGTAAATACGGCGTTGATCCGCCGGGACTCCCGAACGTAGGGGTATTTGGCAAGCCCGTCTTCAGTTCCCATAACATCGGGTCGGAAGCGGATGCCGGGCCAACCCTGTCCACCATCGGGGCGGGGCACTTCGGTTTGCAGCCAGTAGAGGAGTGACAGACTCAACTGCCTGGCCCGCTCAACGTGCTTTTTAAACTCCTTATCGCTGGCACCAATTAAATTCCCGGCACTGTAGTCATTTTGCGGCCAGTTTACACTGGACACATCACCGACATACGCGCCCGGTTCGAAGTTGGCTTTGCTGATGATCCGGCGGTAATTCCATAGGTTTAGTTTGTCGCCCATTGAGATACCATCGGGATGGAAACCTAGCTGTTTCGGTTCCAGCGTTTTAGGATTTGAGTACGACAAGTCCAGCAACTTACCCGGCCAGGCTGGCGTAATTTTAGGCGAATAATTGCGCCAGAAATCATACTCTTTGGGCTTGTCAATGATGTGGTTTTCACCTGCAACATAATCCATCGCAAAGCACATGGTAAAGGCCTGACAGTTGTTGGGATCGGCTTTTTCGGGAGCGTGCAGTTCCCGCGTTTCCCGGCGGGATTCGGCTCCGGTCACGAACTCGGTGCCCGTTAGGGGAAGCAGATCACCCAGTTCGGTGGCGTCGATGAAATAGGGGGCGGAGAGGATTGTCTCGTTGCCGGTTCGTTGGCTAACGGCCTTTAGCACCCGGACTTTATTGCCCTGCACATCAGCTCCGGTGATTTTATGTTCGAGCAACAATGTCAACTGCCCGGAACTCAGGTACGGAGCCATCATCTGTTGTAACACAGCCAGCGCCACCTTCGGCTCGTGGCATAGCCGGGATACAGCCCCATCGCCTGGATTCAGAAATTTGCTGGCCTTAGCGGTACCTGTTAATGGGTAATGCTGGACATAGTAGGCTCGAATCGCATTTCGAAAGTCGCGGTACAGTTGGGTGGCTCCGTGGGTTTCAATCCATTGGTGCTCGTCGGGTGGCACGCCCTGCTGGGTCATTTGTCCGCCAATCCAGTCGGTTTCTTCGGTCATGATCACCGTTCGCCCATTGCGCAAAGCGGCCAGCGCAGCGGCACAGCCCCCCAGCCCACCGCCAGCAATGACGACATCGGCGGCTCGTTCGGCCTGCCCCTGTCGGTTCAGCAACCTGCTGGTCTGTGCACACAAAACATCTGGAAACGGTAGTAGCGGGACGGTGAGAGCCGCCCCGCTACTAAGTGATAATCGTTCAATAAAATTACGTCGATTCATGAGGGTTATGCTATGTACAACGGAAAGGTTTTCCGTTGGGCCGTCAGGCCAATTAGTTTACTTATTAGCCTGACGGCTCAACGGAAAACCTTTCCGTTGTACATCAATTCGCGGCATTCAGCGTCAACCGCTGCTTATCGTTCAATAAAACTGCGCTCAGTGTCTTATACGGTAACTTCTGTGGGCTAACCCTGTTGTCAATACTCAGAACTGCCGCCGTGGCTGCCGACTGGCCCAGGATCATGAACACGGGTTCCATGCGGATGGAGCCGTAGGCTATGTGCGAACTGGAAACGCAGACCGGTACCAGCAGATTATTGCATTCGCTCTCCTTCGGCAAAATGGACCCGTAGGCAATCGAATAGGGCTTGTCGGGGTGAACGCCGATGTCGCCTTCGTTCTGCACGAAACCGTCGGCTTTAACATACCGTTGGGCGTTGTGGGCATCGAGTGCGTAAGAGCCCATGCCAATGGGATCAGGAACGGTCGTTTTGCCCAGCGCGTCGGCTTCTTTCATCACAAACACGCCAAGCATGCGCCGGGCTTCGCGGATATAAAGCTGATGCGGCCAGTTGCCGTTATCGACAAATTCATCTTTGGCCAGTCCCCATTGCTGCATGGTTTTTTGTACATCGGCTGGTACACGTGGGTCGTTCGACAGGAAATACATCAGGCCTTTCTGATACAATTCATGGTCTTTAATGATCTGTTTCCGGCGTTCGTAGCTGCCTTCGGGGTAATCGTAGTTTTTGCCGATGTAATCCGTACTGAATGGCCCGTGGTTGTTAGTATCCGTTTTGCGATTGGGAATGGGGTCATATTTATCGAAGGTTTCGCGCCAGCCTGAGGCAAATACCCGCGCCAATAGCTCATACCGATTCGGATCGTAGCCTTCCGGTTTCGGAAAAGGCACCCGGTTATCGGGGTGGTTGCTCAGGCACATCCGAAAGCAGTATGTCTGTATTTTATTGTCGCCCGTTCCGTTGGCAGCTATCTTTTCGGTAGCGATTTCCGGCAATAACCCACTGGCCGGGTCGCCGGGTGTTTTATAAGGGCTTATGTTGGTTTTGAAGTGATGTCCGTGCTGGAAAACACCCGCCTGTACACCATTCCAGGTTTCGCCGTAAACGCTGTTGGCTTCGCGCCCTACGTGGTATTTCACCCCTGCTGCCGCCATCAGATCGCCTTCGTAAGTGGCGTCGATGAACATCTTGCCTTCGTAGATCGTACCGCTCAGGGTACGGAATGAACGGATGCTACCGGCCCGTTTCGTAACGCCTTTGTCGGAACGGTCGAGCCACTCATTGCGGTAGATAGTCAATTTGTTCTCCTTCACAAAGTCCTCGAAGACCTGTTCGGCAGCGTGGGGTTCAAAAATCCACATAGTCCGGCTGGTCCCGTCAATGGCAGGCGTTCCCTGGCCTTTGTTGCCATATTCTTCGGGTTTCTGCCAGGCCCAGGATTCCTTCTTTTGGTAATGCTGGTACAGTCGCTGGTAAAATTCACGAGCCAGCCCGCCAATAACTTCTTTATTCCCGGTATCGGTAAAGCCAAGCCCACCCGACGACAGGCCACCCAGATGCATATCCGGCGATACGATGAGCACCGACTTCCCCATTTTCCTGACCTGTACTGCCGCCATCACAGCCGCCGATGTGCCGCCGTAAATGATCACATCGGAATGCCGAACCACGGAATGCCGAACCACGGAATGCCGCACCAGAACTGGATGAAAATATGCAGGACGAGCTTCTGAGCCAATAGTCAATAGCCAAAGAATTAACGCCCCCCATACCCACACAAAGGTGTGTACGCCCTGCTGGAATAGCCTTTTCTCTTTACTGCGACTGCTGGAATTTTTCATAAAAAGGTAACGCCGGTTCGATTTATCGGCTCCCTCCTTTCAAAGAACTTGTACCGATGGGTTTACTTTAATTCCTTCCCAACTCTGTGCCACTCTTACCAATAGCCGACAACGGCGAGCAGGCCTTACACTCAGTACGACCTAAACGCTGTTTCATCTGGTGCTTCTATCGTTTCAATAGGTTGTTGACTTTCGCTCAGTGCAATACCGACTAATTTCGTAGGGTCATCACGAAGTTGACATACCCCCTTTTTTACATAGAACGAACTACTAATGAATCCGAAACGCATTCTATTCGCTACCATGCCCATGGATGGGCACCTCGCTCCCTTAACGAGTCTGGCGGTTCATCTGCAACAGCTCGGCCATGATGTACGCTGGTACACCGGGCCAAGTTACGCCGACAAGATTCACAAACTCAACATTCCCTACTATCCCTACCGGCAGGCGACAGAAATCAACCAGCTTAACCTGGATGAGGTGCTTCCCGAACGCCAGCGCATTAAAGGAAAAATCGCGCGGCTTCGCTTCGACCTCAACAATTTGTTTCTACTGAGGGCGCCGGAATTTGTCGTTGACCTTATGGCTATCCACGAGGAATTTCCCTACGACTTGCTGGTCTGCGATTTGCTGTTTGCGGGCGGGCCGCTCATCAAGCAATTGCTGAACATTCCTCTGGTCACAGTTGGCATAGTTCCCTTAACCGAAACATCGCGTACCTTACCACCGGGAGGCCTGGGGATGGAGCCGTCTACAAGTTTTTTCGGCCAGATAAAACAGGCGTTCCTGCGTTATGTAACGATCAATCACTTACTTAAGCCCTGCACCGATCTGTACAACCAGATTCTTATCGAACACGGTCTACCGCCAACCTCCGATTTTCTGTTCGATACCTTTATTCGCCAGCCAGATATTTTCCTGCAAAGCGGTACGCCGGGTTTCGAATATTCCCGGCCCGACATGAGTCCCAATATCCGCTTCGTAGGCCCTATGCTCCCCTATAGCAGGGGTGTTCGACAGCCACTCAGGTACGCCGATAAGGTAGCTCAATACCAGCGAGTCGTGCTGGTAACGCAGGGAACCGTAGAGCGTGACACGACCAAAATTATTGTACCCACCCTGGAAGCCTTCAAAGATGATGCGCAGACGCTGGTAATCGCCACAACGGGCGGTTCGCAAACGCAGGAACTGCGGACGCGCTATCCACAGTCAAACATTATCATTGACGACTTCATAGACTTCAATGCAGTAATGCCCCATGTCCATGTCTACGTGACCAACGCGGGTTATGGGGGCGTCATGCTGGCCTTGCAACATGGTTTGCCGATGGTGGCAGCAGGTGTGTATGAAGGCAAGAACGACATAGCTGCCCGTATCGGGTATTTTAAGGTGGGCATTAACCTGAAAACCGAAACGCCAACAGCGACCCAAATCAGGAAAAGCGTAGAACGCATTCTGGCCGATCGTAATTACAAACGGAATGTGCAACGACTGGGAACCGAATTTAACCAGTACGACGCTAATACGCTTTGCGAAAAGTACATTACCGAACTACTGGAGAAACCGCAGGTCGATCTGGTACTCGCTTAACTGTATTGCCAAGTTATAAGGCTGGGCTTCTGTACAATGGAGTACAGGGCTTTATAAAAAATGAATTCACCTAATGATGACTAAAATTGGATCGCGGACGGTTGGCCGCTGCCATGATACGGATTGAACGGATTTGTACAGATAAAATGGTCGATTAGGTTTTATCCGTAAAATCCGTTCAATCCGTATCATGGCAGCGGCCAACCGTCCGTGATCCCCTTCTTTTTTAGAAGACAACACTACAACGGTGTACAACAACGCTGTGCAGAGGTCCAGCCTTATCGCTCGCAACTTGAATTAGTTAAACCCGTCCAACCAACTCAATCGGTTTTTTGTGAAATTTATAGAAACAATAGTAGTATTTGTGACGCTTATCAGGCTTTTCATCAGGAGTTGTTTGATCGACATCGAGTTACACTGAACGTTATTAAGCCGATTTCCATGGTTAAGCCCGCCTATTACATTTGCTTGCTGAGTGCTGGTCTTTTTTTCCTGGCAAGCTTCAAGGCCAAATTTGGCAGTTTGCTGGACGAAGGCCCCTCGCCAGCCCGAACACCTTCCGAAGAACAAGCGTCCTTTCAGCTAGAGCCGGGTTTGAAAATCCAGCTCGTCGCGGCAGAGCCTATGGTTCAGGACCCCGTCGTCATTACGTTCGATGAAGACGGGCGGCTCTGGGTTGTCGAAATGCGGGGGTTCATGCCAACGATCAACGGTGAAGGCGAAGATAAACCCGTTGGACGCATATCCGTACTGGAAGATACCAATGGCGACGGGCAGATGGACGTCAGCAAAGTCTACCTCGATAGTCTGGTCATGCCCCGAGCTATGGCACTCGTTCCGGGGGGCGCGCTGGTTGCCGAAAACGGGGCACTGTGGCTCACCAAAGACACCAACGGCGACCTCAAAGCCGACACAAAAACACTGATTGATAAAGATTATGCGGGTAGTGGCCTGCCCGAACACTCCGGCAACGGACTCTGGCGCAGTATGGACAACTGGTTATATAATGCCAAGTCCCGTTTTCGCTACCGGGAAGTGAACGGCAAGTGGCTGCGTGACAGCACCGAAGCCCGCGGCCAATGGGGCATTAGCCACGATGACCGGGGCCGACTGTATTATAACTACAACTGGTCGCAACTGCACGCTGATCTGGTTCCGCCAAATTACCTGTCCCGCAACAAACACCATACGCCTACTACCGGCATCGATCACGGCCTTACTATCGACCGGCGGGTTTATCCAATCCGGCCTAACCCCGCTGTCAATCGCGGGTACATACCGGGTACGTTAGATAAAGAGGGTCGTTTGCTGGAGTTCACAGCCGCCTGTTCGCCCTTAGTGTATCGGGGAACGACTTTGCCTAAACCGTTTTATGGCAACGTATTCGTTTGCGAACCAGCCGGTAATCTGGTCAAGCGAAACGTATCGGAGAATAAAGAGTTGCTGATTGCGGCTCATGACCCACACCCCGGCAAAGAATTTCTGGCCTCGACCGATGAGCGGTTCAGGCCGGTGGCACTGGCAACAGGCCCCGATGGCGGACTATATGTAGCCGATATGTATAGAGGGCTTATTCAGCATAGTGCCTACGTAACGCCCTACCTGAAAGAAAAAACCATTGAACGCGACTTGGTACTCCCCGTACACCGAGGCCGGATCTGGCGCATTGTTCCTGAAAATTGGCAGGCTTCGAAACCGAAGAAGCTCTCCGATGCCTCATCGGCTGACCTTGTCAGCGAACTGTCCAACCCCGATGGCTGGCATCGCGATATGGCGCAGCGGTTACTGATTGAGCGAAACGATAAATCGACACAACAGGCACTCACCGATTTAGCACAAAAGGGCAGCAATAGCCTGGCCCGCTTTCATGCTCTCTGGACGCTGGATGGATTACATCTAAACAGCCCCGATGTACTTTTTGGTCTGTTGACCGATAGCGACGCCCTTGTCAGAACAACGGCGCTGCGTCTGCTTGAGCCTATCGCAAAGACCGATAAAGCTATCCGGGCAAAGTTGGGGCAGCAATTGGTGGCTCAATGGGACAAAGCCCCTATTGAGCAAATCCTTCAAATGACCTTTACAGCGGGGGTTCTTGACCAGAACGCGGCTCAACCACTGCTTTCGGGTATCCTGAACCACTACGGCGAATCGGCGCTGATTCGGGATGCCGCCCTGAGTAGCCTACAGGATCAGGAGTTCGCTTTTTTGCAGAATCTACTAAAATCACCAGCCTGGCAGGCCGATCAGCCCGCTAAAGAGATTTTTCTGGAGATGCTCACTACGTCCATTATCCGCAAGCGAAATCCGGCTGAATTGACAGCCTTGCTGGCGATGCTGAATACGCCCAAAGACGCACTAAGCTGGCAGGAAAAAGCAGTACTCACCAGCCTGTCGATTCAGGGTAGCAACAGCAAACTAAAGCCGATCAAACTCGCTACAGCCCCAAAAGTCTTAACCCAGCCTATAAGCAAACTGGACCCGGCCAAACTAGTACTACTAAGTGCTATGTTCGAATGGCCCGGCCACGTTGTCAGCCGAACTGCTTTGCCCAAGAAGAGCCTGTTAAATGACGATGAACAAAAACTATTTGCGTCGGGACGGCAGATTTACCTTAGCACCTGCTCGGGTTGTCATGGCACCGACGGAAGCGGATTAAAGCGATTTGCGCCCCCGCTCATCGGCTCCGACTGGGTTCTGGGCGATGAGAAGCGGCTGTCGCTCATCATTCTACACGGCATGGAAGGTCCGGTCGAAGTAGCCAAAAAGGTATATGATGTACCGGATATTCTGCCGGTCATGCCCTCTCACTCGACTATGGACGATGGCTCGATTACGGCGATCCTGATGTACATCCGAAACGAATGGGGGAATAATGCCGGTCCCATTGGCAAGCGCGTGGTGGGTATGACGCGGGTCACCTCGCAAGGCCGGGTTGTTCCCTGGACAGCAAAAGAACTGAACAACTATATCTCCGAGGGAAAAGCAACCAGCGGAAAATAACCTACCGTATCACCCGACCTACCTACTCCAATGGAAAGACGAAATTTCATACAAACCGCTTCGTTGGGCGCTCTGGCGCTGTCGCTTCCGCAGCTACCAACCGTTGCCAAAGATGGGCGCATGGGCATTGTGGTCCATTCGTACTGGAGCCGCTGGAATTCAAAAACAGACAGCAAGAAGTACCCGGCTTTCACCAATGCCATTCAGTTGCTCGACCATTGCCACCAGCTCGGTGCCGGTGGGGTTCAGGTAATTGTAAACGGCTGGTCGACCGACTTCGCCAAAAAGGTGCGCGATGAGCGTGAGAAATACGGTCTTTATCTGGAAGGGTCGATTGGCTTACCCAAAAAAGCCGACGATGTTCCCAAATTCGAGCAGGACGTTGTGAATGCGCGGGAAGCTGGCGCACAGGTGTTACGAACAGTTTGTTCCACTGGTCGACGCTACGAAACCTACCACTCGCCCGATGCTTTTGCCGAGCTAAAGAAGAGCGCATTGGCTTCGTTGCAGTTGGCAGAGCCTGTTTTGAAAAAGTATAAAGTCAAATTGGGCGTCGAAAATCATAAGGATTGGCGGGCTCCCGATCTGGTTAATCTGCTAAAACAGGTCAACAGCGAGTGGATCGGTGTAACACTTGATTTCGGCAATAGCATGGCCCTGCTCGAAGATCCGATGGAAGTTGTTCAGACGCTATCCCCCTATGTGTTCAGTACACACGTGAAAGACATGGCGGTTGAAGAATATCCCGATGGGTTTCTGTTGTCGGAAGTGCCCATGGGGAAAGGCATTCTTGACCTGCCAAAGATGATCGACCTGTGCAAAAAGCACAATCCGGCGGGTACGTTCAGCCTGGAAATGATTACGCGCGATCCGCTGGAGATTCCCTGTTTAACCAATGCTTATTGGGAAACGATGGACAACGTACCGGGCTCCGATCTGGCACGAATGCTGCGAATGGTCAAACAACACAAGTATCCCGGTGGCCTTCCCCGCGTGACCCAGTTGAGTGCGGAAGAAAAACTGGCACTCGAGGAAGAAAACATCGTAGCCTGCCTGAATTACAGTAAAACGAAATTGGGGCTGGTGTAACTTTTTTGTTTTTGTCATCCCGACGCAGGAGGGATCTTCAGTAATAGTATAGCTTAAGATCCCTCCTGCGTCGGGATGACAAAAACAACCTTTAACAATCAAAAATGAGTAAAGAACTACTTCCGGGTATTAAGCAATTTGACCTCACCGGAAAATCGGCCATCATTACCGGTGGCTCCAAAGGACTTGGTTTGGCAATGGCCGCTGGATTAGCCTCGGCAGGGGCCAACGTAATGTTAGTAAACCGTAATGCCGACGAAGGTGCAGCAGCCGCGCAGGAATTGAATGCCGACTATGGTGTAAACGCAACTTCTTTTGCCGCCGACATTACAAAGGCCGACCAGGTCGAAGCGATGGTCAACGCAGCAATAAACGCGTTTGGCACCGTCGATATTCTGATCAACAGCGCCGGCATCAACATTCGTGGAGCTATTGACGAGCTAACGCCCGAGGATTTCAACAACGTAATGAACGTCAACGTAACAGGTACCTGGCTTTGCTGCCGGGCCGTAACATCCGTTATGAAAAAAGCGGGACGGGGCAGTATCATCAATCTGGCCAGCACGCTCGGTCTGGTTGGACTATCGAACCGAACGCCCTATACGTCCAGTAAAGGGGCCGTTGTTCAAATGACCCGCGCTCTGGCGCTGGAACTGGCTCCTTTCAACATCAACGTCAACGCCATTTGCCCCGGCCCCTTCCTCACCGAAATGAACCTGCCCATCGCTGATACCGAAGAGGGGCTGAAGTTTGTTGTGGGTGCCACTGCTTTAGGTCGCTGGGGCCATCTGCGGGAGATTCAGGGCGCGGCTATTTTCCTGGCCAGCGACGCCGGTTCGTATATGGTCGGCTCTATGCTCACTGTCGATGGCGGCTGGACAGCGAGATAATGTAAGGCTCAAACAGGCTCCGGCTGTTTGTTAAGTTTAGCCTTTAGATCAAACAGCCGGAGCCTGTTTGAGCCTCTCCTAAACCTCAAAAAATGGAACAGTTAAGCGGCAAACCCCAAAAGACCCGGGTTCGCTACGGAATGTTAGCCCTTGTCTTTGTCAATGTAGCCATTAACTACCTCGACCGTACGAACCTGTCCGTGGCAGCTTCGGCATTAAGTACTGATCTGGAGCTATCACCGGCTCAGTTGGGCTGGATTTTTTCGGCTTTCGGGTGGGCGTATGCTGCTTTGCAAATTCCGGGCGGCTTACTTGCTGACCGCTTTGGTCCACGTGTGCTATATGCATTCTGTTTGATCACCTGGTCGCTGGTAACAGTAGCGCAGGGGTTTGTTCGGGGGTTTGCCAGCCTGTTTGCGTTGCGGTTAGCGACCGGGACTTTTGAAGCGCCGTCTTACCCGATCAACAACCGGGTCGTAACGAGTTGGTTTCCTGATAGTGAACGGGCGTCGGCCATTGCCATGTATGTTTCGGGGCAGTTTATCGGTTTAGCGTTTCTGACGCCGGTTCTGGTGACGGTTCAATACTATGCAGGCTGGAAAGGCCTGTTTATCACGACAGGTTTGGTGGGCCTGGTTTGGGGGATTGTCTGGTATCTATTCTACCGGGACCCCCTGGAGCACCAGAGCGTCAATCAGGCTGAACTGGATTATATTGAAGAAGGGGGTGGAGTTTTCAGAGCAAAAGACAAGTCCGTGGCGCAGGCCAATATCTGGAAATGGAGTAATGTGAAGCAGGTATTTTCCAGCCGAACGCTGTGGGGTGTTTATATCGGGCAGTTTTCCGTAAATGCCAGCCTCTGGTTTTTTCTGACCTGGTTTCCAACGTACCTGGTGAAGTATCGGGGTATGGATTTTATTAAATCGGGTTATCTGGCTTCGGTCCCCTTCCTGGCTGCCTGTGCCGGTTTGCTGCTGTCTGGCTTTCTATCGGATCGATTTGTCAGACAGGGAACATCGGTGAGTGTAGCGCGTAAAACACCTATTATTGCCGGGCTTCTGTTATCGGTCAGCATCATTGGGGCGAACTACACCAACGACACGGCACTGATTATCTTCTTCATGGCCCTGGCCTTTTTTGGGTCGGGGATGGCCTTGATTTCCTGGGTGTTTGTCTCGATCCTATCCCCCAAAAATCTGATTGGCTTGACTGGTGGAGTGTTCAACTTCATGGGAAATCTGGCATCCATTGTCGTACCGATTGTGATTGGTTATCTGGCTAAGGACGGCGATTTTGAACCCGCACTGATCTTCATCGGCACAATCGGCTTCATTGGTGCCTGTTCCTATATATTTCTGGTCGGTAAAATAGAACGCGTAGTAACACGAGATGTTCAGGAAGTTATAACTGACTAAACAACCACTTTTTCGTTCGTCAAAAAGCCATACCTGTTAAACAGGTATGGCTTTTTAGTAAATATCCATCAGGCGGTTTTTTATCTTAATTCTCAGCCTGTTCCACCGTTTACAAAAGAAATTCAATTGCACAATTTAAAGATTTATCAATAATCCAGCGATTATACAACAAAATAAAGCTTATTCAATTTGCAGATTATCAAACTAATATTCTATCTTTACATACACAAACGCAACAATAACAAACAAAACATACTATATATAGATCATCTTTACAGTTTTAGAAAAATAGTACAATTCATACAATTACATTTATCTATAAACTATAAAATCAAGTACATCTTTAGGATTTTTTAGAAAGGGAGTGTCTACAGACACTCCCTTTCTTTTAACTAGTGTCAACAGAATATGCATAAGATAACTTATCAATTGCAGGAAAAGTACTAATTGTGCGATTAAGGGTTTCTTTGCGTATATCTATAGAGAAATGTGCTTTCTATAGTAAGCAAAACTTCAATGGAAAAGACATTAGCCCCTTCTCGTTGGTATCGCCTGATACCCATAGCCTTTATCACCTATAGCCTTGCTTACCTCGACCGGGCAAATTTTGGGTTTGGAGCTGCCAGTGGCATGGCGACTGATCTGCATATTACGCCATCCATGTCGTCTCTGCTGGGATCTTTATTCTTCCTGGGTTATTTCTTCTTTCAGGTTCCGGGTGCCATTTATGCCGAAAACAGAAGTGCCAAGAAGTTAATTTTCTGGTCTCTAATCCTGTGGGGCGGCCTGGCCATGGCAACCGGCATTATCAGTAATGTGAACCTACTAATCATCATTCGTTTCATGCTCGGCGTTGTTGAGAGTGCGGTGATGCCATCAATGCTGCTTTTTTTAAGTCGATGGTTTACCAAAGCCGAACGCTCACGGGCCAATACATTTTTAATTCTCGGCAATCCGGCTACGATTCTCTGGATGTCGGTTTTGTCGGGCTATTTGATCAAAGCAGTGGGCTGGCGCTGGATGTTTATTCTGGAAGGCCTCCCAGCCATTATCTGGGCTTTCTTCTGGTGGCGGTTAGTGGCCGATAAACCCAGCAATGCGAACTGGCTGACCGAAACCGAAAAGCAGGACGTAGAAGAACAGTTGCAGAAGGAGCAACAGGGAATTAAACCCGTTAAAAACTACGCAGAAGCGTTTAAATCCAGAATCGTCATTCTGTTGAGTCTTCAGTATGCATTGTGGAGCATCGGGGTGTATGGGTTCGTTATGTGGCTACCATCCATTATCAATGCAGCTCCCAACATGAACATTGTCAAAACCGGCTGGCTTTCTTCGGTTCCTTATATTCTTGCTATTATTGGCATGTTAAGTGCTTCCTATTTTTCCGATAAATCGCAGAACAGGAAACTGTTCGTCTGGCCGTTTTTATTGCTGGGTGCTATCGCGTTTTACGCTTCTTACCTGATTGGTGCCGATCATTTCTGGCTCTCGTTTGTGCTGTTGATTATAGCGGGCGGTGCAATGTATGCGCCTTATGGCCCTTTTTTTGCTATTATCCCGGAAATTCTACCTAAGAACGTAGCGGGTGGAGCTATGGCACTCATCAACAGCCTGGGTGCGCTGGGGTCATTTGCCGGTTCTTACATTGTTGGCTACCTGAACGGGACAACCGGCGGCTTTGGAGCCTCTTATATTTTTATGGCCGGCTCTTTATTCCTGTCGGCAATTATCACTCTGGCAGCCGTAAAAACTCCCGCCAGACAACCCAGATCAGAAACACGCCTTGTTCAGCAGTAAAGAGACCTGGCCGTTTT
>CAXTJJ010000076.1:0-15332 GCA_964244155.1 uncultured Spirosoma sp. | reverse complement strand
TGTTACGTGGCATCAAAACCCTACACGTCAGGATGCAGCGCCACTGCGAAAACGCGATGAAAGTAGCGCAATATCTGCAACAACACCCTAAAGTAAGTAAAGTGCATTATCCGGGCCTGGAATCGCATATTGGTCATGAGCTA
Organism: uncultured Spirosoma sp.; assembly: GCA_964244155.1. GTDB lineage: Bacteria > Bacteroidota > Bacteroidia > Cytophagales > Spirosomataceae > Spirosoma. The sequence continues at coordinate 15,189 of CAXTJJ010000076.1, read as the reverse complement.
GCCAAGAAGCAGATGCGCGACTTTGGCGGCATGCTTTCTTTTGAACTCAAAGGCGATCTGATGTCCGAAGCCATTCGAGTCATGGAAAGCTTTCAGGTGTTCTCTCTGGCTGAATCGTTGGGGGGCGTTGAATCCCTTTGCACGCACCCCGCCAGCATGACCCACGCCAGTATTCCCAAAGAAGAACGTCATAAGAATGGCCTCAAAGACACTCTCATCCGGCTCAGCGTTGGGATTGAGGATGTGGAAGATCTGATTCAGGATCTGGAACAGGCAATTGGTTAGAACCGGGATTTTTGTGATTTTTCTGACTGACTATGATTTTTCAAGCTTTCGGAGAAAGCGATAGATTTGAATCATAGTCAGTCAAAAAAATCATAAAAATCCCGGTTTAGAAACGTACCCGCACCCCGGCCAGAAAATTACGGCCCGCTTGTGGATAATAGCCATTATTGGCCGTCACTTTACCTTCCGAGATATAAGCGTACGTGTAGCCGTTCGATTCGTATAATTCGTTAAGCACGTTGTTGAACAACAGCGTAAACGCGATTTCCTGCGCGAATTTAGGCTTCACGGTGTAGATCAAGCGGATATCGTTCGTGAAATACGAGTTCAGCTTACGGCTTTCGTTCGAAGTGTTGTCCATGTATTGCTTGCCCACGTACTTCGAGAGTACTCCCAATTCCAACCCTTTGGCGGGCGTGAATAACAACTGCGATCCGGCAATGACATTGGGCGAAAACGAAATATCCGTCTGGCTATACTGACGGCTTTCCTGCTGGCCGTTATCGAAGTTATCCAGGTACTCAGTAAAGTTTTTAACCTTGTTTTGACTAAAGGTTGCGTTGACGTTCCAGCGAAGTTGTTTGGCCAATTTGGCACCGACTTCCAGTTCAATACCGGCCCGGTAGCTAGCCGGAATGTTTACGCGGTTGTAAGCACCCACGTCGTTCAACTGGCCAGAAAGTACCAGTTGGTTCTTATAATTCATGTAATACACATTGGCGGTAAACGCCAGTTTCTCATTCTGAACTTTATAACCGGCTTCATAGTCAATCAACTTTTCCGCTTTCGGGCGGCTTTCGGGCGTCGACTGCGTGTAATCATTGCGGTTCGGCTCCCGTTGTCCCACGCCTACCGATGCATAGACAGTACTACGGTCGTTAATTGTATAGGTCAGACCTGCTTTCGGATTAAAAAATGTGAGCTTGGCGTCCTGCTGAACGTTCTGCAACTGACTATTGAATCCTAGAAATGAATAGTTTATGCTACGAATCTGCGCATCCACAAAGCCGTTGAGTTGCGGGGTTAATTGGTAGAATGCTTTTGCATATAGATTGAAATCGCGTTTGGTTGCGTCGTCCTGGTAATATCGATCCCGAATGTTTGAGTTGCCAGCCACCCGCGACCAGATGATTTCGCCGTAGTGAATGCCTTTGTACTGGTTCCAACCACCGCCAATATTGGCCGTCAGCTTACCGAAGCTGTTGTAATCGAACGAAAAGACGCCACCGTAAAAATCATTATCCAGCCACAGTCTACGAATTAAATCGGTCTGCTGAATGGTCGAATCACCAATCACGACACTCGGCAAACCGTAATTACTAAATTTATCAGCCGTTCTGTACTCTTCATAATACCCTTTTCCCTTCGTGTAGAAGAAAGATAAGTTAGCCCGCCAGTTTTTGCTCAGTTCATGCGAGCTAATCAGTTGATAGTTATCCTGCTGGTAATTATCCGTCTGGTTATCGTACGTAAATGAATTGTACGTTCGGTTGGTCTTCAGGAGCTCTTCCGGTACGCCATTCCAGGCCTGGTACGTTTTTTCCTGCCCCGAAAACACATTCAGGCGAAAGAAACTCTTTTTGGTATAGTAGCCGCCAGATATATAAAACGACTTCAGATCGGAGAAAGCCCGATCAATATAACCATCAGAGTAAATTTTCGACAGACGGGCATCCAGCACGAAATGATTATTTAGCAGACCCGTACCCGCCAGCACATTCACTTTGCGTGTCCCAAATGAACCACCCGACAGGTTTACCTCGGCATAAGGTTTCTCTTCGAGTTTGTTGGTTTGAATATTGACCGATGCGCCAAACGCCCCGGCCCCATTGGTCGACGTGCCCACGCCCCGCTGAATCTGAATGGAACTGACCGACGAGGCAAAATCCGGCATGTTCACAAAAAAGGTCCCCTGCGACTCAGCATCATTGTAGGGAATACCGTTGAGCGTCACATTAACGCGTGTAGCATCAGACCCACGAATTCGAATGCCCGTGTACCCTACACCAGCCCCCGCATCGGATGTGGTCACGATAGATGGCGTAAAATTGAGGAGTTGCGGAATATCCTGCCCAAGATTTAATTTGTTCAGATCCCGGCGCGTCACATCGGTATACGCAATAGCCGATTTCTGGTTGGCACGGGTTGCACTCACGACGACCTCATCGACCGCTACGGCAGTTTTCAATAATTTTATCGACAGTGTTGCGTTCTGAGATAAATCAACCGTCTGTCTTTGAGTCTCATAGCCCAGCATGGATACCTGTACAAATACATTGGCGGGCTTGAGGTTAGTCAGGCGAAAGGTGCCGGTGGCATCCGTAAACGTGCCTTTGTACGTACCGTCAAGTACCACGGCGGCACCGGGTAAGGGACCGCCGTCAGCATCGCTGACGGTTCCGGAAATGGTGAGTTGCGCCCAGGTGGGCAATGATGAGAGCCACAATAGGGCTACGATCAAAAAAGAGTAGGTCGTCGGTTTTTTCATGACGAAAAAGCTTGACGATAGGCAAGGGGCCAAACCTACCTTTAGTTAGGTTGATTGTTGTAAATACTCACAGACACAATCTGTGAATTCATTTCCCTTCGCGGCATTACCCGCGCAGGTTCAATGGGTATAATCTCAGCCCGTTAGGTTAGGGCACCCCTTAGAAGATTAGCGGGACAAAGTTAACTTAATTTTAACAAAACAAGGTTTCGCCATTAGTCGTTTTTAGTTTGGACTAGTATATTGATGTATGAACGAGTTTGATTTAGTAGTACTTGAAGAAAATATAGCTGACGGACGTCTAAAAATTGGTGATGTTGGCACGATTTTAACTGTCTACAACGAAGGTCAGGCATTTGAAGTAGAATTTGTAACCCTAACCGGAGAAGCCGTCGCTATTGAAACGCTGTTGTCACATCAAATCCGACCCGTTCGGTCGTCAGAAGTGCTGGCTGTACGCGATATGGCATTGCAGGAATAAAATGAATCGTAAACTTTTGATGCATACCCTTTTCCATGATGGTAAATATTCCTAATTTTGCACTCCAAATTGCAAAAGCATGAGCAAGAAGAATCCAGGCCTGGACTTTTTAGAAGACCCGGACGCGTTAGAAGGAAGATTAGAAGATGTTGGTGATTATTTCCAGCAGAACAAAAATATTGTGCTGGGTATCCTTGGTGCTATTGTACTCGTGGTGGCTGGTTTTATTGGCTATCGCTACTACGTAAGCACACAGGACGAAACCGCCCAAGTCGAACTGTTCCCGTCGGTTTACCAACTCGAAGCGGATTCGCTAAAAAAAGCCCTCAACGGCGACGGCAGAAACCCTGGTCTGCTGGCAGTTGCTGATAACTACGGCTCAACCCCAGGCGGCAATCTGGCCGAATTTTACGCTGGTGTTGGTTTGCTGAAAGAAGGTAAATACGACGAAGCCATCGACCATCTGAAAAGCTTTAGCTCATCGGACTTGCTGGTGCAGGCGCGTGCCTATGCACTCACTGGCGATGCCTACATGGAAAAGAAAAGCTTTGACGAAGCGGCTGATTACTACCGGAAAGCGGCTGACTATAAATCGAACAAATTCTTTACGCCCGGCTACCTGTTGAAATTAGCGGTTGCTTATGAGCAGGCGAAACAGAACGATAAAGCCATCGAGGCTTACAACGAAATTATTGAAAAGTACGGTCAATCGACTGAAGCTGCCAGTGCGAAAAAGTACAAATCCGTGCTTGATGCAGCGGTCGGCGAGTCGTAAGCGTACTTGAACAAATCAATACAGCAAAGGACAAAGCCGACACGGTTTTGTCCTTTTTTATTTGTCTAAACCGGGATTCTTTTGATTTTCTTGACTGACTATGATTTAAGTTGCTGGGCCTTCGCAAATATCCAACAAACACTAGTCAGTAAAGTAAACAGAAGATTCTACAGGATCGCTCGTGCGGACCAATCAAAGAAATCATTAAAATCAAATAAATCCCGGTTCTGATGGCATCAGACTTAAAAAACCTCAGCGTCTTTTCAACAGACGAACTTCCCGACATAAGCCACCATCGGTTTGCTATTTTGGTTTCAGAATGGAACACCGAGGTGACCGAAGCCCTATTCGAAGGTGCTTATAAAACACTACTTCAGCATGGCGCAAAACCCGAAAACGTAATACGGGGTAATGTGCCGGGTAGTTACGAACTGAGTTTAGCGTCGCAGTGGTTCGCCCAGCGTGATGATATCGATGCTATAATTGCGCTCGGTTGTGTCATTCAGGGCGAAACCAAGCATAATGATTACATCAACCATGCGGTGGCCCAAGGGCTAACAAACGTTAGCCTGAAAACCGGGAAGCCCGTTATTTTTGGCGTTCTGACCCCAAACGATCAACAGCAGGCAATTGATCGGGCGGGCGGAAAACACGGCAACAAAGGCGATGAAGCTGCTATTACAGCCGTCAAAATGCTAGGCTTACAGCAACAAGTTTACAGTAAATTCTAATTCTGAATGAGTGAATGATGGAATGTGTGAATGGTATAACACAAGCTATTCGCTCATTCGCTCATGCTATCATTCACTCATTCACTAATTCACCCTTAAAAATGCACGTCTGGAAATTTGGCGGCACATCGGTCGGGAAGCCCGAGCGTATGCACTCCATCCGTACCCTGATCACCAGCGACGATACCCGTAAAATCGTCGTTCTGTCGGCTTTGTCTGGCACGACTAACGCTCTTCTGGCCATTGGCGAATCGTTGAAAGCAAATAATGATGCCGATGCCAACACAAAAATTGACACACTGAAAGCTCATTATGACAGCTTTCTGGATGAACTATATAAGACATCCGATGGTAAAGCAGCTGGCCAGAAGATCGTGGACAGCGAGTTTTCGTTTATTCGGTCGCTGACGGGTATCAAGCCATTTACGCTCAAACAGGAAAAAGAGCTGGTCGCCGAAGGTGAATTACTGAGTACGCAGATTTTCCAGGCGTATCTGGTCGAAGAAGGGGTTCCATCAGCATTGTTACCGGCGCTGGAGTTCATGCGGATTGATGCCGATAACGAACCAGAAATTCATTTTACCGAAGAGAAACTGGCCGAATTGCTACCCGTTCATAGCGACAAGCAAATCATTGTTACGCAGGGCTTCATTTGCCGGAACCCGCGGGGCGAAGTAGACAACCTCAAGCGGGGCGGTTCAGATTATACGGCTTCGCTGATTGGCGGTGCCATCCGGGCAGAAGAAATCCAGATCTGGACCGACATCGACGGGATGCACAACAACGACCCGCGTATTGTCAAAAACACCTTCCCCGTTCGCGAACTAACCTTCGACGAAGCGGCTGAACTGGCTTATTTCGGAGCGAAAATCCTGCACCCATCCACCATCACCCCCGCCCGGATGTTTGGTGTGCCCGTTCGTTTGAAAAACACGATGGACCCCATCGCTCCCGGTACGCTCATCGCCGACCGCACCTCGAGCGAGGTATTCAAAGCGATTGCGGCCAAAGATGGCATCACGGCCCTGTACATTCACTCGACCCGTATGCTGAATGCATATGGGTTCTTACGCCGGATTTTCGAGATTTTCGAAAAGTACAAAACGCCGGTCGATATGATCACGACATCCGAAGTTTCGGTGTCGGTAACCATTGATAATACCGAACGTCTTCAGGAGATCACCGACGAATTAAATACATTCTGCTCGCTCGAAGAACCCGATCATGATCAAACGATCATTTGCATTGTGGGCAACTTCAGCGCGGACAACGAAGGGGTAGCTGTCCGGGTTTTCAACGCCATGAAAAACATTCCGATTCGGATGATTTCGTATGGCGGAACAGAAAGTAACCTGTCGCTACTCGTTCATGGCCGCTACAAAGCGGAAGCGTTGAATGCCTTGAACGACGGATTGTTTTCGGTGTAACTTTGTGTCTCTGGATTGGCCTGTTCATACGCTATATCTTCAAGATATGGCGTATGAACAGGCCAATCCAGAGACAATTTAATCCTCTTCCGAACATGACTGACGAGCAATTTCTACAGGAAGTTAAGAAGCAAGTCTACGAGATTGACCCGCAAGCCGAAGTATGGCTATTCGGGTCAAGGGCGCGAGGGGACGCTCGTGAGGATTCAGACTGGGATTTTTTTGTGTTAACTGATAAATCTGTCAATTGGACCTACAAACGTCAGTTACGAGATCACTTATATGACGTTGGATTTGACAATAATCACGTCATTAGCACTGTCATCCAGTCAAAAAAAGATGCCCCATTTCTAATAGTAACAGACTTGTATCAGAATGTAATGGACGAAGGGAAAAGGTTATGAACGATGAAAAACAGGCCCTTATCGCCTATCGTCTTGAATGTGCAGATGAAATGATAAGTGACGCCAGATCACTTGTTATTGAAAAACGCTGGAAATCAGCGGTAAATCGTCTATACTATGCCGTCTTTCAGGCTGTTTCAGCATTAATGATTCAAGAGAGTATTCGCATAAAATCCCATTCTGGTGCTAAGGCGATGCTGGAATTACATTTCATCAAAACTGGGCGTATAGAAAAGAAATGGGGTAAGTTTTATATCGACTTATCGGATAACCGGGAAGAAAGTGATTATGGTGCTTTTGTATCCTTCGTTGAAGAAGACGTCCTCCCCCTGCTGCCACAAACTCAAGAATTTATTGACGTTATCAAACGTCTGATCAATTAGTAATATGCTTCAACTCAATTTCATCCGCGAGAATAAAGACACCACCTTGGCGGGCCTTCGGAAACGAAACTTTGCCAATGCCGAAACGGTGGTTGACGAAGTGCTGATGCTTGACCAGCAACGGCGTGATACCCAACGTGACCTTGACGATGTGTTGGCACAGTCCAACGCCAAAGCAAGTCAGATTGGGACCTTGATGAAGTCTGGTGACAAAGCGGCAGCCGAAGCGGCCAAAGCCGAAACCGCTGAGTTGAAAGCGCGTTCGAAAGACCTCGCCGATAGCCTTCGCCAGGTGGAAGTTGATTTGCAGGCCCTTCTCGTCACGATTCCTAATCTACCCCATAGCAGTGTTCCCGAAGGCCGTACGCCCGAGGATAACGAAGTTGTGCTGGAACATGGTGATAAGCCTACGCTTCACGACAAAGCCCAACCTCACTGGGAGCTGATCAAAAAATATGACCGCGTCGGCGGACCGATTATTGACTTCGAGTTGGGTGTCAAGATTGCGGGTGCGGGTTTTCCGGTGTATAAGGGCAAAGGAGCACGCATTCAAAGAGCGATGATTAACTTCTTCCTTGACGAAGCCCTGAAAGCGGGTTATGTAGAAGTCCAACCACCGATTCTGGTCAATGAAGATTTGGGCTTCGGCACGGGGCAACTGCCGGATAAAGAAGGGCAGATGTATTTTGCTACAGAAGACAAACTGTACCTGATTCCAACCGCCGAAGTACCCATCACGAATATTTACCGCGATGTGATTCTGCCCGAAAATCAGTTGCCGGTTAAGAATGTTGGCTACACACCCTGTTTCCGTCGGGAAGCGGGTTCGTGGGGGGCGCATGTTCGGGGGCTGAATCGCCTGCACCAGTTCGATAAGGTTGAAATTGTTCGGATCGAAAAGCCCGAAAACTCGTATGCGGCTCTGGAAGAAATGAGTCTGCACGTACAAAGTTTGTTGCAAAAACTGGAACTTCCTTACCGTGTACTGCGCCTTTGCGGTGGCGATATGGGCTTTACCTCGGCGCTTACCTACGATATGGAAGTTTGGTCGGCGGCTCAACAGCGTTGGCTGGAAGTTAGCTCAGTCTCCAACTTTGAAACCTATCAGGCTAACCGGCTTAAGTTGCGTTCAAAATTGGACGGCAAAATGCAGTTAATGCACACGCTGAACGGCTCGGCATTAGCGTTACCCCGTATTCTGGCTTCTATTCTGGAGAATAACCAAACGCCGGAAGGCATCAAAATCCCAAAGGTATTGGTGCCATATTGCGGGTTTGAGATGATTGATTAGTGTAGCGCCGACCGTCTCGGTCGGGTGTTAGACTGGCTAAAAAAAAGAAGGCGTGCCACGGTTCAAAACCGTGGCACGCCTTCTTTGTCATCCCGACGAAGGAGGGATCTTAAGGCAAGTCATTCCATAAGATCCCTCCTTCGTCGGGATGACAAAAAATCGTTTATCAATTCAACTCTCGTGTAGTTTCAAACAGGAACCAGGTACGGCGCTCAGTTTCGTCGATGTACACTTCGAGTAGACTGGCCGTAGCCACGTCTTCGGCATCATTAGCAATCTTGTGAGCGTCACGCATTGCCTTCGCCATCTTCTTATTTTCGTTCAGAAGATCGACAAGCATATCTTTTGGTGCTACGAAATCCTCGTCGTTATCCTTCACCCGTTGCAACTGGGCAATGTGCGCGACCGACCGGATTGTGTTTTCGCCCAGTTTTCGAACACGTTCGGCTAATGGGTCAATTGTGGCGAAAATCTGCTCGGCTTGCTCATCCAGCAGCAAATGATAGTCGCGGAAGTGGCGACCCGACATGTGCCAATGAAAGTTTTTTGTTTTAATATAGAGCGCAAACGCATCGGCAACCAGGCCGTTAACAGCCTCGGCAACCTTTTGTATGCCTTTGTCTTTGAGATCAGATGGGGTATCCAGTACCTCAGTTTGATGAATAGCTTTCATAAGGTTAATTCAGTTAGTAAGCTTGATAGCTCATACACAGAAGAACCCTATGGAATTGATATTGTTTGTTAATTACCCCTTAAAATCGAGCGAGTACTTTTTCGGAAACCGTTTGCCCAATCGACAGCGAAGACGTGGCGGCTGGAGACGGCGCATTGACCACATTAATGGCCTTATCGGTCTCCAGGATGGCGAAGTCGTCCAGCAAACCACCCGTTCGATCACAGGCTTGCGCCCGTACTCCCGCGCCCCCCGGTTCAAGGTCAGATTCCTGAACTTCGGGAATCAATGCTTGTAAGGCTTTCGTGAAGGCTGCTTTGGAGAACGAGCGGTACATTTCGCCCAGGCCGGTTTCCCAATACTTAGCGGCTACTTTCTGAAAGCCCGGCCAGGCGAGCGTTTCGTATAGCTCTTTCAGGTTTATATCTGACTTTTTGTACCCCTCCCGCTGAAACGCCAGCACCGCATTCGGACCAGCCTCTACCCCACCGTGAACCATGCGCGTAAAGTGAACACCCAGAAACGGGAAGTTTGGATCGGGAACGGGGTAGATCAGGTTTTTTACCAAGTACTCTTTCTCTGTACGGATTTTGAAGTACTCGCCCCGGAACGGCACAATCCGTACATCAACCGCTTCACGCTGAGTCAATTGGGCAATTTTATCTGAGTATAGTCCGGCGCAGTTAACCACCAATTTAGTTTCGTAACGGTCTTTGTTCGTGACGACGATGCTCAGGCTCGTACCCGGCGTTACCTGCTCAACGCGTTCGTTCAGACGAATTTCGCCCCCTAAGGACAGAAACTTCTGGGCGTATTTATCGGAGACTTGCTTGTAATCAATGATACCCGTTTGCGGTACGAACATGCCCGCCACACCTGTGACATGCGGCTCAATTTCGCGCATTTCGGCGACCGACAGCTTCTTTAACCCACCAAGACCATTTTGAAGGCCACGCTGGTAAAGCGTTTCCAGTTGGGGTAATTCCTCCTGTTTTGTCGCCACAACGATTTTACCACACAGGTCGTAGGGAATGCCCTCCGCGTCGCAGAAGTCGATGAGCATGTGGTAACCCCGAATGCAGTTGGTGGCTTTCAGGCTACCGGGTTTGTAGTATAAGCCTGAATGGATAACCCCGCTATTATGACCCGTTTGGTGGCGGGCTACTGCCGGTTCTTTCTCAATCAAAATGACCTTCAGATCAGGTCGTTGCTGTTTTAACTGCAAAGCGGTGGCCAACCCTACGATTCCCCCGCCAATGATTACTACGTCTGTCATACTTTGTATCTGACAGCATCTTGCTGTCAGTGATGCCTACCTGCCAAAGCCACGGAATTGCCCCGTTCGCCGTCGGACACATTGGCTAAATAGTTAAGCGACAAAGGTACGGTTTTCGGGCGAATCAGCCGATTATCTCAGTTGCCCTTCTACCCAGTCCAGGCCACGGCCATACAGCGCATGGGCAAAACGAACGCGGTTATCGAAGTCAGCATTGGCCGTTTGGCCGCTGGTCATGAACTGCCGAACGAGCCGGGCATTATCGAGCGCCTGTGGCTGCTCATACTCAGGTTCGGTTTCGGTACGGAATGCGGCAAAAGCGGGCGCATCGCCCTCAAAGTGTTGAAAGAATAAATGCCCTTGAGGAGTCCGAACAGCACATAAAATACCCGTTGCCCGACTGGTTGACGGTGCCAGACTGCCTTCCAGACCGCGTTTTAAGACAATAACGGCATCAAATCCGGCCAGCATTGCCAACTCAGCCATTTTCATCTGGTAGGTAATATGGAACACCGACGTGACCAGAATTCGGGCGTGACATGGGTTCAGTACTTTTTCGAGAGTTGCCAGAAACGGCCGTTTGAGGATGATCTGACGACGATCTACCCAACGATTTAGCGCGGGCGACAACGCTTTCTGATCAAGCACCCAGCCATAAGAAGCCTTGGGCGTGTCGAATTCGTGGTTGCTTTGTAAAAACTGGCAACCGAGATTCATGTATAAATCAAGGGTATTGAGCGTAAATTTTGGCCCACCCGACCGGCCAACCATCGAAATAGCGCCGTAGCCCCGTTTCTGAAAAAACTGCGCCAGCAAGGGCGTAATCAGGTAGCTATTCTCGACCCCATCGAACGGCTCAGCAATTTGTACCAATGGGCGATCAGCGCAACTCATAGGGCCGAAACCGGGCGAGAATGTCCGTTCGGCAGCGCGCATCAAGCCCTGATATTCCTCGTTCGTTTCGTGCCGGACGCGCATGATACTGGCCGCCAGCCCCCGAAACGTTTCGCAGGAACCATCACCAAACAGATAGTCGCCCAGTTGCTCGGCTTCGGCTACCTGCAGATTAGCTCCACGCACCAGTTTAATGGCTATGTGCAACATGCCTTCCGGTAAATCAGGACAAACTTTATTAATCAGAAAAGTTGGATGGGAGAAGGCGTCTTTACCAATTACGTCTTCCAGCGTCCGTTCTTCGGGAGTAGGGCCTTTGGCTAGCAACGCGCCTAAAAAGGCTCCGCGTTGTAACGGGTGCGACGTGGGATCGGCGAGCGCAAGACGGCACTCAGCGAGTAGTTCGGGGGTGAGTGGCTTACTGCCATACTTACCTATGCCAATATGTTTGATACCACGGCCAAGCGCAGTACTGGTGGCAGGTGCGTCCAGAACCATATGAATACTTATTTAACTGGGAGATCGGGAGTAGGTAAATGTAAGCAAAAAAGGCTGACTATCAACTTGCCAACTTAGCGAAAATCACCGCTTTACGAGCCCATGTGGCTCTTTTATAAAGAAAATCTCTTCGATTAATGATATCGTCCAGTTATGTGAACAGGCAAAAAGGTTTAGCTTTGGTAAACGATGGCTGAAACGGTTTTTGTTGATTGCAATCAATCTGTTATGGTTTTCTAAACTACTTTTTTAGTCCCCTGAATCGTATTGTTCTTACTCCTAATAACGTTGCAGATAATACGGATTGCTCTTTTTTATCCGATCGTAAGTCTGTTTCTCACCTAACCAACTCAGGAATTTCTTGTTAGTTTTGGTTGAGGCAATGGTCCTGTTGCGTACCGGATTACACTTGTTAATCCGTTAATTTTATATTTAGATCACTTGATTTTTGACTAATGGCGGAACGAATCACCTATGGAAAAACATGGTGGGGACAACAATGGCTTAATGCCCTGACGAGCATCGACATGGCCAACCGATTACCGCGGGGTAAAACCTATGCCAACAAAGGTGCGGTACAAGGGCTGTCTATTTCCCAAAATCAAATTAGTGCCTCTATAAAAGGAACCGCGCCACGGCCTTACCGGTCAAAGCTCTCGGTTCCGCTGTTTACCGAAGAAGAAAAAAGTGCCTTACTCGCCGAAATAAACGAGAACCCAGCTACTCTGGCCCAACTCCTGAACCGACAGTTGCCGCCCGAGTTGACGGAGTTTGCCAATAAACAACATATTCAGCTATTCCCCCATTCGTTCCGGGATTTAACAATGGGGTGCTCCTGCCCTGATGAAGCCATTCCCTGCAAACACTTGGCAGCCGTTATCTATACGATTGCCAATGAAATTGACCGGAATCCATTCCTGGTTTTTCAACTGAAAGGATTGGATATACTGGTCGAAATTCAGAAAACGCAGACAGAGGGCGTGCGCAATACGCTGGATACCGTCTTGTCATTCAAAGACATTGGTACCGATGACCTGCCCGACGACGAAGACTGGCGACCGGACGAAAAAGCACGGGCAAACCTGGACTTTGCTACTATTCCGGCCCTGGCAGACCAGCTTTTAGGCTTGCTTTCTACCGATGTGACCTTTGCCAAAGGCGACTTTCATAAATCACTGACCCGCGCGTATAAGCTGTTCAGTAAGCCCTCCGATAACGGAAAAACGTTAGTCGATAAAGAACGCCCAACCAGTGGGGTTCCGGCTTTCAGTGATAGCATTGAGTTGCAGCTTGATGAGCTGATGGCAGTCAAGAAAATCAATATGTTCAGCGAACATGGCGAACCCCGGTCAATCAGTGGTTTCGACCTGAGTGATTTAATTAGCTGGCTCGATACCCTAACCGAAGCTGACTGGCCCGAAATGAGCGATTCGGTTAGGGCATTGTACCTCACCGAACAGTTTTCAGCAGCTTTACTGCGACGCGGTGCTGTGGTGCCGCAACTGTTGCGCGTTGGGCCCACCGAAGAGCAATACCGAGTGCGCTGGCTTCCAGCTATGCTCAACGAAACGGTCAAACAGTTAACCGATTTACTCGCCACTCAACTTCCGCCAACGTTGCTAACCGTCCGCTGGCAGAAAGACTGGCTGGCCCTCCCCGATGAGCAACAGGTGTTGACCCTATGCTCGCTCTTTTTGCGCCGTGTTATCAAACCCGCCACCGTCGAACTTTGGGAACGCTGGCCCCTCGAAGATGCCGATCGACTATTCTTTGGCGTTGAAACGATCCGATTTGAGGGCTTTGGGCGAAAGGAAATGCCACTAGCCATGCAACTTTGGGTCAATGATTTCTTTTTGACGCACAAACGCTTTGTGCCTATTCTGGCGGTCGAAGACAGTGAACTAGGCGACGAATTCCGGCTGAGTCTACTAATCCGCGACCGCGAAGCACCCACGGTCAAGGGAACGCCAATGGCACCAATTCCATTAGTCGATCTACTGACGAAGAAAAGCCTGGGTATCGACCCCTACAAACGCATCCGAATGGACGTTTTGCAGGACTTGCTGGTATTGGCCCGCCATTTCCCGGACCTCGCGAAACTGACCAAAACCGGCGGTCCGGCCTATCTGACGTATTCGCCCGAGCAGTTTGTAAAAATTCTGCTCGACACCTTACCCCGGATGCAGTTGCTCGGCATTTCACTCTTGCTACCCAAGTCGCTTCGGCATTGGGTACGTCCGGCGGCTGGCGGACGGCTCAAGGCCAAAGTCACGGCCAATAATGCGTTTATGCGTCTGGACGACATGCTCACCTTCGATTGGCAGGTGGCACTGGGCAGCGAGATGGTGAGCGTCAAGGAGTTTCAGAAACTGGTGGGCCGCACTACGGGCCTGGTCAAAATTAAAGACCAATACGTACTGGTCGATCCTGACGACCTGACGAAGCTGTACAAGCAGCTTGAAAATCCACCCGAGTTAACGGGCACCGAACTACTCCGGGCGGCTTTGTCCGAAGAATATAAAGGTGGCCGGTTGGGGTTATCGTCTGAAGTGCGTGAGTTGGTCAAACAATTTACCGAAAGTGCGTCACAACCCTTACCTGACACGCTGGATGCCACCCTTCGCCCCTACCAGCAACGCGGTTACGACTGGCTGATCAAAAATACGGCTCTCGGCATGGGCAGTTTGCTGGCCGATGATATGGGATTGGGCAAAACGCTTCAGGTGATTGCCCTACTACTCAAATTCAGGCAGGAAGGGCGGTTCAAGAAACAGAAAGGGCTGGTTGTTTTACCAACCACCTTGCTGACCAACTGGCAAAAGGAAATTGCCCGCTTTGCCCCCGAATTGCAGGCCCGCGTCTATCACGGGTCAAACCGGAAGCTTCCAACCGAACGAGCCGATGACTATGACATTCTATTGACCACGTACGGCGTCGTGCGCAGCGATCTCGAAACGTTCAAGAAAATGACCTGGGCCGTTGTCGTCATCGACGAAGCACAGAACATCAAAAACGCCGATACTGAACAGACAAAAGCGGTCAAAGCCCTAAAATCACCCATTCGGATTGCGCTCAGTGGTACACCCGTCGAGAATCGACTATCGGAGTTCTGGAGCATTATGGATTTCGTAAACAAGGGCTATCTGGGCGGATTGACCAAGTTCAATGAAGAATTTGGAAAACCGATTCAGCAGGAACGTGATCACCAGAAACTCGATCAGTTCCGGCGTATAACCAGCCCGTTTTTGCTTCGTCGCGTCAAAACCGACAAAAAAATCATCAGCGATCTGCCCGACAAGATCGAAACGAATCAGTTTTGCGCCCTCACCCCCGAGCAGGCGGCTTTATATGAAAGCGTGGTGCAGGAAAGTTTGCGAGCTATTGAAGAGAAAGACGGTATTGCCCGTCGGGGGTTGGTGCTAAAGCTCATGACGGCTCTCAAGCAAATCGGCAATCACCCGCATCAATACCTGAAAAAAGGAAATTCGGCCCCGGCGCTTTCCGGGAAGGCAACATTACTGCTCAGCCTGCTCGAAACGATTTATGCTAACCACGAAAAAGTACTGATTTTCACGCAATACAA
>CAXTJJ010000075.1:0-15344 GCA_964244155.1 uncultured Spirosoma sp. | reverse complement strand
GGTTGATCTGACCGACGAAAAAATTGGGAAAGGCGAGGGTTCCGTAGCCCTGCAAATTCACGACGGTGGCGGCATCAAAGTTCGCTGGAAGAACTTCAAATTGAAGGAGTTGTAAGAAGTAACGTGGACCTCCGGTCCGCAAAGTTAAAAGCTAGATTGTAGAGCAACTATAGAAATAGCTTTGCGGACCAGAGATCCGCGTTACAAATCAACATACGACATCGTATGTACATCGTCGGCTTTGGTGTTGACGAATTTCTTTTCAGGCTTGTCGTAGTCGGTGATAAACAAGCGGTTTCCTTTCAGTAAAACCTCGGCGGGTTGATCAATCCGCCCGTCTTTTCCATCGGTATCGCCGTTCTGGACTACCGTAGCCACTTTCCCATCAGGTGCAACGCTCATGACTGCATTCATGCGGGAGTTGCACAGGTAAATTACATCTGTTTTCCGGTCAACGATCAGACCGTCTACGCACGCAATCGGCTCGCTCACTTTTACTACTTCTTTCGAAGCCAGCGAACCGTCCGGTTTGAGCGTCAGTTTGTAGAGCGTTCCATCACCAAAGGAGCCGGTATAGAAATTCCCCTTGCTATCGTAATCCAGTCCATCGGCACCATTGTCTACACCGGTTTCGTTTACCGTCGTGGTGAAGGTGGCCAACACATGCGGGTCCATTGTTTTCGGTTTCAGCGTCACAACGCCTTTGTTGAGTTCATCGAGGGTGAAGTGGAACACGGCACTACCTTTGTCGTTGTCGGGCATATCCCACTGGCTGTCAGTTACGTAAATGGTGTTTCCTTTCCAGACAACAGCGTTCGATAAGCCAAAACCCGTCACAACAGGCTCTACGCCTACGGCTTTTCCTCCCTGCATTTTAACCCGCATCAACCGTGACTTATAATTCTTGTCATTTTCATATTGGTTATCGGCATAATATAGGTTACCGTCTGGTCCAAACGCCAGATCCATCGGGCAGGCGTGTTTGGTGTCAGGATGTGCGGGCAGGCTTGTAAAGAACTGCACCGAGTCAGCGGCAAACTTTACCAGAACACCGGGATAACTATTGTCGGCCAGGTTTGGGATAGAGAGATAGACAGACCCGTCGGGGGCCAGCGCCATTCCATCGGGTGTATTATAGTTAGCTGGCAAGGTGTATAGAAGCTTAGGATTGCCCACTGTCGAGACGGTTTCTTTTGCACTGTCCAGATCGCCGGTATCGACGCCTTTTGCGTTTTCTTTCTGTTGGCAACCGGCGGCTAACCCTAGTCCGAGTAGAACCGGAATAATAAACTGTTTCATGGTTTTATGTTGAGTAACAATTTGTGTTTCGACATAAACCGAGTGTTCTCTTAAAAGTTAAAATCCCTTAGCCTGAAGCCTAAAATGGAGATTATATTATTTTTTGTCATCCTGACGAAGGAGGGATCTTGAGACCACTTAACCAGTGAGATCCCTCCTTCGTCAGGATAACAAATACTCGCCTAGAAATACTCTACTATAAATTAGCTTTGGTGCTTGTAAACCCTTTTGTTGTGAAATCATTTTTACTATCAGCCAGTATCTGTCTGTTAATCGCTTCGTCGGTAACGGCCCAATCGTCGGCAAAATGGAAATCCCTGTTCAATGGCAAAAACCTCAGCGGTTGGGAAACGTATCTGGATAAACCGTACACCAAAGACGGGGAGAGTGACAAAACGCCCCCGCTGGGCCTGAACAATGACCCCAACCATGTTTTTTCGGTCGTTACGGTAGATGGTAAACCGGCATTGCGGATTTCGGGCGAAACCTTTGGCGGTATAAACACGCTGGCCGACTACGGCAACTACCATCTCCGCATGGAATTTAAATGGGGAACGCAGAAGTGGCCGCCCAAGCTCGACCGCCCCCGCGATAGTGGTTTGCTATACCACAGCAACGGTCCGCACGGCACACCCATGCTCTGGATGGAGTCGTTTGAGTTGCAAGTGCAGGAAGGCGATTGTGGCGACTATTGGGGTGTTATGAACGTGCTGACCGATATATCGGCCGGTAAAAACGAGAAGGGAGCCTATGTGTATCAGCCGGGTGCCGCTCCTATCACCTTTCAGGACAAAACGCCGGTTGGGCGGTCGTGCCTCAAAAATCCAGACGCCGAAAAACCTTCCGGCGAGTGGAATGTGCTGGAGTTATACTGTTTCGGCGATACGTGCCTTCATGTTATGAATGGCAAAGTGAATTTAGTACTCACCAAAACGCGCCATGTAGTTAATGGCAAGGAGGAACCCCTCACAAAAGGTAAAATTCAGCTTCAGTCGGAGGGAGCCGAAGTATTTTACCGCAACATTCAGATTCGTAGCATTGGTGAGTTACCGGCGGAGTTGCTTAAGTAGGAGGTGGGTTGTGTTACGCACGATGACCAATGGCGCGAGGCTCCGGCCTCGCGCCATCGGCGATATTATATCTCCCCCAGTAGTCCTTCCAGATCCAGCGGTTGCGTAAACATCTCTATGGAGCCATCCGGTTTAAGGGGCCACTCCTCGCGTGGCCGGTCCCAGTAGAGTTCAACGCCGTTACGGTCGGGGTCGTTGAGGTAAATGGCCTCCGAGACTCCATGATCTGACGCACCTGTTATAGGATAATTTGCATCGATGAGCCGCTTTAGTGCTACGGCCAGATCCCGGCGAGTTGGGTATAGAATGGCTGTGTGAAACAGACCAGCGGCTCGCATTGGTGCTGGTGGCGCGTCTTTGCTGTACCAGGTATTCAAGCCAATATGATGGTGGTAGCCTCCAGCCGAAATAAAAGCAGCTTCTTTGCCATACATAGTAACAAGTGAGAAGCCAAGCAGATCCCGGTAGAACGCCAATGCCCGGTCGATGTCGGTAACTTTCAGGTGAATATGTCCAATGCGCGTCTGGGCGGGGATGATGTAATCTGCCATAGTGAAAAGGTGTATAGAGCAAGCAATTAATTCGATGTATCAACACGATTTTTTTACTTTTCGTTTTTCATGTCCTTAGATGGCTTACGCTTTGATCCAGCTTTTACTCATCCATAAATCCATATTTAATTTGCCTGACCACTCTAACAGCCGTATTTTTATAGTGCAAAATAGAGCTTGCAGTATTTGTTTTATTCGTTGGGTTCCTACAACCTAAAGCACATCTTACTTCATTTATCAACAATCTGATACATTCTTCAATGTATACGTCTACAACATCCTTTATTTTTCGATTTACATTACTGTTCGCTACGGTTTCGACTGCACTGGGACAGGCTCAACCAGCAACACCCACCCCTAAATTTGCCTTTGCCGAACCAAGCCTTTCGCCCAATGGCGCAGAGGTAGCGTTTGTATCGGGTGGCGATATCTGGACCGTACCCAGTGCTGGCGGAGAGGCCCGGCTATTGGTTTCGCATCCGGACAATGAATCGCGCCCGCTGTATTCGCCGGATGGTAAGTACTTGGCCTTTATTTCATCGCGCACCGGGAATGGCGATGTCTATCTTCTGACACTCGAAACCGGTGATATCAAACGACTGACCTACGACGATGGTGCTGAGGTGCTGAATGCCTGGTCGCGGGATGGGAAAATGATTTATTTCCAATCGACCAGTAGGGATATTGCAGGAATGAACGATATCTATCGGGTATCCGTCAACGGCGGCACACCGATGGCTATTACCGCCGACCGCTATGCTAACGAATTTTACGGTGTTCCGTCGCCGGACGGCAAAACACTGGCATTTTCGGCGCGGGGTATTGCGTCCAACCAATGGTGGCGGAAAGGGCATAGTCACCTCGACGAAACCGAAATCTGGTTGTATCATACCGATGTAAAGAAAACAGGAACAGCTTACGAACGAATTACAGAAGGGGGTGCTAAAGAACTATGGCCAATGTGGAGTCAGGATGGGAAATCCCTTTTTTACGTATCAGACCGCACGCAGGGCCAAAACTTGTGGACGCAGTCACTGGGCGGCAAACCGAGCCAACTGACCAGGTTTACCAGCGGACGGGTTTTGTGGCCGACCATTGGTTACGACGGCAAAGCCATTGTCTTTGAACGTGATTTCCAGCTCTGGAAGTACGACGTTGCCAGCCAGCAAGCTGCGCCCATCACTATTCACCTACGGGGGGTGGCAGCCAGCCCGGCTGTCGAACGACTGAAGTTAACCAACCAATTCCGGGAACTGAGTCTATCGCCCGATGGCAAGAAAGTAGCCTTCGTTGCACACGGTGAAGTGTTTGCGGCATCGGCCAAAGATGGGGGCGACGCCACGCGAATCAGCCACAGTGCAGCCAACGAATCGCAGCCTGTCTGGACACCCAACAGCCGTAGCCTAGTATACACCTCAACCCGCGACGGGGTGTCTCACCTGTATCGCTACGACTTTGCCACCCGCGACGAAACCCGCCTGACTGATGGTACGCTGGATGATGGCTCACCCGTGTTCTCCCCCGACGGCAAATCACTGGCCTACGTCCGGAATGGACAGGAACTTCGTGTGCTCGACATCGTAACGAAGAAAGATCGACTGTTGAAGAAAGCCTATCTCGGTCGCCCACCTTTTGGCTCGAATGGCGCGGTTGTCTGGTCGCCGGATGGTAAATGGATTGCGTTTGCGTCCTATGGTGCAAAAACCTTTCGGAATATCTCCGTCATTCCGGCGGCTGGTGGGGAAAGCAAACCTGTTAGCTTTCTGGCTAATACCTTTGGGGGTAATGTAACATGGAGCCCCGACGGGAAATATATTCTGTTCAGCACGACGCAGCGCACCGAAACGGCCCAGATTGCCCGAATTGACCTGGTGCCCCGCTCGCCCAAATTCCGCGAAGATCAGTTCCGGGACTTGTTTAACGAAGAGGTCCCCAAAACGCTGAAACCAGCCCCAACGGCGCCCGCCCTTGCCAAAACAGCCACGCGTGATACAAGCACCGTTGCCCTTGGCGATACCGCAAAACTGGGTAAAGGTGGCGCGACCAAGATTGTCTTTGACGATATTCGCCAACGCCTGAGCCTGTTGCCGGTTGGGGTTGATGTAGATGCGCATTCGATTAGCAAGGATGGCAAAACGTTGCTCCTGATTGCCACCGTGGCTGGTCAGCAGAATCTGTACACTTATTCTTTGGATGAGTTAGGCCGCGATCAGAGTGTGGCGCGGCAACTGACCTCTACGGCGGGCAATAAGAACGGCGCACAGTTTTCGCCCGATGGTAAAGAGATTTTCTACCTCGAACAGGGCCGAATTCAATCCATCACGCTGGATAAACGGGAGCCAAAACCACTCGCTATAACTGCCGAAATGGACGTTGATTTTGGCGACGAAAAGGTTCAGGTATTCCGGCAAGCCTGGGACATTCAGAATAAAGGATTTTATGACTCTACATTTCACGGCGTAGACTGGAAAGCCGTTCGGGCCGATTACGAACCCATGGCCGCTGGTGCTCGCACACCCGACGAACTGCGTCGACTCATTAGCCTGATGCTGGGCGAACTGAATGCATCGCACTCGGGCATCTCAGGTCCGGCAGGCTCCGTGCAAACAACAACTGGTCGGCTGGGCCTGCGCTTCGACCGGGCCGAGTACGAAAACAGTGGTAGGTTGAAAATCACCGAAGTCATTGCGCTCAGTCCGGCGGCTTTGTCGGGCACGATCAAAGCGGGCGATTATCTACTGGCTGTAGATGACACAAAGATTAGCGCCACCACGAATCTCGACCAACTACTGGAGAATCAGATTAATCGCCGTCTTTCGTTACAGATTGCGTCTTCGCCTACTGCTCCTCCGCAGGAAGTGACGGTCCGCCCGGTCAATCTAACCACCGAAAAAGGACTACTTTACAAGCAATGGGTGCAGCAGCAACGTCAATATGTCGAGAAGGCGAGTGGTGGTCGGTTGGGCTATGTACACATGTACGACATGTCGGCGGATGCGTTGGCGCAGTTGAGCCTCGATCTGGATGCCGATAACCACGCTCGGGAAGGCGTCGTAGTCGACGTTCGAAACAATAACGGCGGTTTCGTCAATGCCTATGCGCTGGACGTATTTACCCGCAAGGGCTATCTTACCATGACATCGCGCGGTTTACCAGCAGCCCCCGCCCGAACACAATTGGGTCAACGCGCACTGGAAACGCCTACTATTCTGGTAACTAACCAACACTCGCTATCTGATGCCGAAGATTTTACAGAAGGATATCGGACGCTTAAACTGGGGAAAGTTGTTGGCGAACAAACAGCAGGCTGGATTATTTTCACCTCGGCCGCACAACTCATTGACGGGTCGAACCTACGCTTACCCTTCTCCAAAATCACGGATAATACGGGCAAAAACATGGAGCTGGCACCCCGACCGGTAGACATAGCCGTGTCACGTCCCATTGGCGAGAGCTACACCGACAAAAACAGTCAGCTGGATACAGCCGTGGCTGAATTATTGAAGGAATTGAACGAAGCCAAATCGTCAAAGCTGAGTGGCGGGAAAGAATAAATTAGAATGTGTTTTAAAAATAAAAGCGGTGCCACGATTTGAATCGTGGCACCGCTTTTATTTTACTAAGCCCCTCCCCTGTTTTTCAGGGGAGGGGGTGGGGTAGCTTGTAATTCTACTTGACCCGGTTAAACACAAACAAATCGCTAAACGCCCAGGTGCCTTCCTTTTGCTGGCCGCGCTGAATGGCTAGCTGGTCGTTCCCCCGTTTCTCGTAGATGATTCGAATAGAGCCGTCTTCTTTCTCGAAGGTGGCTTTTTCCTTTCCAGCCTGAATAAATTTATAGCGGTCTGACTTATCTTTTTCTTCCTGCCCAATCAGGCCGGGTTTAAAATGCTTGACCAGCACGATTGGTCCTTGCTCGGTCTGTTCAAAGATCAACATTTCGTACATCGTCACTTTGTTGTCTTTCATCATCCGCATAAAGCCGGTGAGATTGTCACCAACGGGGGCAATCCAGGAGGCTTCGATAGGTCCACCATTGAACGTACCCCGCCAACGGCCTTCCATAAAACTAACATCGGATAAACTCCCGGTTTGAGCTTTGGCAGCGAGGGCCGTGAAGAGAAAACAAATAAGGACCAGAAGAGAGAAGTAAAGTTTTTTCATTGAATTTGCGAAATTTGAATGGTTGGCCAAGACATGTTAAAGGCCCGTATGATTAAAAGAAAATCTGATTCGTATCTACCTAAAAATCATCTGTCATTTGGAGCTTTTCCAAACAACCTTCCCAACAAATTATGTGTTTATAGAAGCAGTTAATAGCTATCATTCACCTGTATATACCCGCCACCTAGAACATGGACTTTATTGATTATTATAGTGTCTTGGGCATACCTAAAACCGCTTCGGACGAAGATATTAAGAAAGCGTATCGCAAACTGGCCCGAAAACACCATCCCGATTTAAACCCGAATGATGCAGAGGCCAGCAAGAAATTCCAGCAGATCAATGAAGCGAACGAGGTACTAAGCGACCCCGATAAACGCAAGAAATACGACCAATACGGCAAAGACTGGCAACATGCCGACCAGTTCGAGCAGGCGAAACAACAACAGCGGTCACGTCCGCAATACGCGCAGAGTGGCGCTGGTGATTATGACTTTTCAGGAGGTTTCGGCGGATCTGATTTTTCGGATTTTTTCTCGTCGATGTTCGGTCAGGATGCCGGTCCGCGCGGCAACCGACAGCAGGCTAAATTCCGCGGACAGGATTATCAGGCAGAGTTGCATTTGACTCTGGGAGAAGCTTATACAACCCACAAACAAACGCTGACGGTCGACGGCAAGAACATCCGCATCACTGTACCTGCCGGTATCGAAAACGGTCAGAAAATAAAACTGGCTGGTTATGGATCGCCGGGTGTTAATGGGGGTCCTAACGGCGATCTGTACATCACCTTCGTTATTGCCGACGATAGCCGTTACAAACGCAAAGGCAATGACTTGTACGTTGATGAAGAGATTGATTTATACACTGCCTTATTAGGTGGCGAAAAAATCATTGAAACCCTCAATGGCAAGGTCAAATTAACCGTATCGCCCGAAACCCAGAATGGCGCGAAAATACGATTAAAGGGTAAGGGGTTTCCCGTCTACAAACAGGATGGCTCATTCGGTGATCTATACGTGCAGTGGCAAATAAAACTCCCCACAAAGCTGACCGATGAGCAGAAAGACTTGTTCCGGAAATTAGCCGCTATGTAAAAAGGGGTATGGTTTACGGTATTTGGTGTACAGTGGGCTGACGCAGAACCAACCGTGGCGACAGTCCACCGTACACCAAGTACTGTAAACCGACTACTGTAAATCGAACTATCATGCAGCCTAACCACCTCATTTCTGTCCGTGACTTCTGTGTGCATCATCATGTCGAGATCACATTTGTTCAATCGCTGGAGCAGCAGGGTCTTGTTGACACGGTCGTTATCGAACAGTCTATCTACGTTCAGCCCGAGCAACTACCCCGTCTGGAAAAACTTGTCCGGTTGCATCAGGATCTATCCATCCACCCGGACGATCTCGACGTAGTCAGTAATTTACTGGAACGGCTGGAAGGGCTCCAGCATCAGGTAACACAGTTGCAGAATCGACTGGTTTTCTACGAGCGGCATACTGGTTGATGGGATGGCCAATATTATATCCTTTCATCTAAACCTAAATTTAAACAGGTTAACCATCAATATAGACTACGGACGTAAATTGGCTTGTAAATACCAGATCTAACTGTCCCATTGAATGCCGATTGTCTTACGTGTTTTACTGTTAACTGTTTCGTCACTCCTTCTGCTGCCTGCCACTATGGCCCAAACCGCCAAACGCCCACGCGATTATGGCATCCGATTTGGCGTATTGCCTACGGGTCCACTCAACGCGATCACTGATGTGCCGGGGGTTCAGGTTGGTCAGGTGACCCTTAAACAAGGTCAGGCCATTCGCACGGGGGTTACAGCGATTCTGCCACATAGCGGCAATCTTTTTCAGCAGAAAAGTCCGGCGGCCATATATATTGGAAACGGCTTCGGTAAACTGACTGGCTACAGTCAGGTCGACGAACTGGGCACACTCGAAACCCCTATCGTTTTGACCAACACACTGAACGTCCCAACTGCTGCCGATGCCCTGATCGACTATACATTGTCGCAAAAAGGCAATGAGCAGGTTCGTTCGGTCAATACAATCGTGGGCGAAACCAACGATGGTTTCCTAAACGACATTCGGGGTCGGCATGTGACGAAACAACATGTACTGGACGCGCTCAAAAATGCCAAAACAGGCCTTGTCGAAGAAGGTAATGTAGGTGCCGGCACAGGCACCGTTTGCTTCGGCTTTAAAGGGGGCATTGGTACGGCATCCCGCAAGCTACCGGCGTCATTGGGCGGCTATACGGTTGGCGCACTGGTTCAAACGAACTTCGGTGGCGTTTTACAAATTTCTGGCGTACCGATTGGAGTGGAATTGGGCCGCTACTCGTTCAAGGACAAACTCGATGGTTCCTGCATGATGATCATCCTGACCGATGCGCCGTTGGATGCCCGCAACCTGAAGCGACTGGCCAAACGGGCCTTTATGGGCCTGGCCCAAACGGGCGGCATTGCCTCAAACGGCAGTGGTGATTATGTTATTGCCGTCTCGACCGCCTACCAAATCCAAAACGAAACAACCAGTTCGTTTGACGAAGTAAAGCTACTGCGAAATGATAACGTCTCTCCGCTGTTTATGGCCGCGATTGAAGCGACCGAAGAAGCCATTATCAATTCGTTATTTGCCGCTCGGACCCTCTCCGGCGATCAGGGACATCAGGTAGATCAATTACCCATAGATAAAGTAGTTAATCTCCTGAAGAAAGCTGGACAGTTACGGTAGACAGACCTTACTCTTCCTGTCTACCTTCTGCCACACGCCATAATATGACCGCCAAGCCTGCAAAGGCTAAGGCTCCCAGCAACATATAGCCGCCTTCGCCCAGGGTTTCACCCAAAAAAGACTCCAGCGTGAGCGACGCCAACCCATTATAAATTGACTCGTTGACCGAGAGTAAGGCCACCGCGACGCCCGCCAATGCTCCGCCCGCTACCAACCCTGTTGCAAACAGACTCCCTTTTCCTAAATCAGCGTCCTCTTCGACAGTTCCTTTGCGCTTGGCATTCCACTCTACGATGGCTTTGACCAGTCCACCGGCAAAAATGGGGAGGGTTGTCGAAAGCGGTAGGTATAGCCCAACAGCAAACGCCAGCGCACTTACGCCAACCAACTCGAACACCAGCGCAATAAATACACCGACCAGTACAAACTGCCAATCGAGGTTAAACGATAATAGTCCTTTTATGAGCGTAGCCATCAGCGTTCCCTGTGGGGCCGGAAATTTATCCGAACCGATGGCGTGCGTAATACCCTGCGCCAGTAAATCAGGCGTTGGTGTATCTAATATTTTCACCGTAGCACCAACCACTAACGACGATACGATGACTCCAATAAACAGGGCCATTTGCTGATACTTCGGTGTAGCCCCGACGATATAGCCCGTTTTTAAATCCTGCGAGGTTCCACCAGCGTTGGCAGCCGCTACGCAAATCATACTGCCCACCACCAAAACGGCTGGCTCAAAGGCTTTACCCGTCAAACCAAAACCGATAAATACGAGCGAGGTACCCATAATTGTGGCAATCGTCATGCCCGAAACCGGCGACGAACTGGACCCAATCAAGCCTACAATCCGGCTGGCAACGGTTACGAAAAAGAAGCCAAAGACGATGACAAGTACAGCAATCAGCAGCTTGGTTATGACTGAATCGCCCGGAATCTGGGGTAACACGACCATCAAGGCCGCTAAAACAATACAGCCAATAATAACAATCCGAATACTCAAATCCTGTTCGGTACGTAGAACCCCACTCTTTCCGCTCAACGCATTTTCCGTTTCAATCGCACCGATGGACGCTTTTGTAAAACTCTGCCGGAACGACGAGATAATCGTTGGAATGGTTTTTATTAATGTCATAAAACCACCTGCCGTAACAGCCCCTGCTCCAATTTGCCGGATGTACGCTCGGTAAATGGCGGCAGCTGTATCCGTAAAGGTATGTGTGGCTGGATTCCAGCCACCCGGTCCGCCCGACGTTTGCAGGTTCGCTAAATAACCGAGTTTTTGTAGCTGTAAAGCAATGGTGTCGCCCGGCACCACCGACGCCAGCAAGGGAATGATTCCCAGCCAGGCCAGAATACCGCCACCAACCAAAACTGCCGATATACGGAAACCAATGATATAACCCACCCCCAAATACTCTGGCGTTATCTCTCCAGCCACCTGTGCCGACGGAAAATACCGATTCGTCTGCTTTGTTGCCCAGATCGGTACCTCGGCAATAACATGCAGTACCTTTTGCAAAAGCGCATACAGCAACGCGATACCCAGCCCCTGATAGGCTGTTTTGGCAAAATCCCCCCCTTTCTCACCCGCGATCAATACTGATGCACAGGCGGTGCCTTCGGGATAAGGCAGCGTGCCGTGTTCCTGCACGATCAACGACCGCCGAAGCGGAATCATCATCAGCGTACCAATCAGACCGCCCAGAATGGCCAGCGTAAGTATGGTCCAGTAATTGAAGAAGTCGGCCCCGGAGCCGTTAGTCAGGAATAAAAAACCCGGCATGGTAAACACCACACCTGATGCGATACTTTCGCCCGCAGAGCCAGTAGTTTGAATAATGTTATTTTCGAGGATTGTTGTATTCAGGAACCGACGACCGAGCGAGATAGCGAGTACAGCAATTGGTATTGAAGCTGATACCGACAGCCCGGCTTTTAAGGAAAGATAAACCGTTGCGGCCCCGAAGAGCACACCAAACACCGCACCGGTTAGTATGGCTTTGAGGGTGAACTCGGCGGGAGATTCTATTGCGGGCACAAACGGTTTGTGAGCAGGTGTTGGTAAGGACATTGTCTTAAGGTTTGTTAGGCTTCATTCCTGAGCACAACAAAGTAAGACATTCTCCAAACATACCGAACGCTAGCAACTAACTTTATTGAATTGCCCGTGTTGTATATTTATCCATGACATCGCTCGGGTGAATTTCGAGCACATGCGCCAGTACCAGCAGTACCAGCGTTCGGGAAGCAATTCGGCGTGAGATACCGGCAATGGACGCAAACAGATCGACCGTTATACTGTTGTGCTCGCCCAGATGCTGCATCAGCATTTTTTCTTTATCGCCGTAGGTGAAGCGTATATCCCGTTCGGCCTGTTCGCCTTTTAAAATCTCGCGCACTTCGCGGCTCGCCTGAACAGACTTATCACCTACGCGCACATAAGCTTTCTTGTTATCGGGTTCAGCCGGGTCGGGAATAATGTAGTGTGGGCGAGTTGGGCTGCGGGGCACCCGAATTACCAGCACCTCGCGCTCGTCGTAGAGTTGTACCCGATCGATGGTATAGGAAATATGCGGGAAGCAGAACTTGTTTATGGCCCGGACGAGCAGGTATTCGTCCTCATCGGCATACTTCAGGCCGGGAATTTTCTTGTCATCGCCGACACCGATAAGCATGACCCCTCCGTTGGTGTTAGCGAAGGCAACCACGCCCCGAATAATTTTTTCGGGATGATTTGTTTTCAGCTTGAACTCTAAATTGCTACCCTCTCCCCGTTTTACCAGGTTCTTGAGTGCCTGATAGTCCATAACCGATGGGTTCATCTGGTTGAAAACTGACTCCCTATAAATATACGACTTTTCCACAAACTTGCAATTATTTGGCGCGTATCTCTACTTTGCGTTAAAATCTAAGTTTGTTAGTGTCAACTTTTTGATGTCACAAACCGTTAGCAAAATAGATAACAAGGCAAATAAAACAGAATTGACATAACGATGTCTCTTCTGCTAACTTCTTATCTGAACTACTTAAGAAACACAGAAATGCTCGTAAATGTTGCTTTGGTTCTAGGGACTTTCCTGTTCATGGAAGGCGTTGCGTGGTTCACGCACAAATACGTTATGCATGGTTTTTTATGGAGCTGGCACAACGATCACCACAACCATCATAAAGGTTTTTTTGAAGTAAATGACCTGTTTGCGGTGGTTTTTAGTGTGACTGCTATTGGCCTCATTCTGGCTGGTGTAGAAATTCCTTCGCTTTGGTATTTAACCTGGATTGGTGCAGGTGTTACGTTGTATGGTTTCTTCTATTTTGTTTTCCATGATGTTATTGTCCACCGGCGCGTGAAAGTTAAGATTGACACAAGTGGTCGCTATATGCAACGCATCATGCGGGCGCATTATATCCATCATAAAGTACATACACGCGAAGGTGCCGAAGCATTCGGCTTTCTCTACGCACCCAAAAAATATGACCGCCCCGTGAAGACGGTAAAGACTGAGACTACATCGACGTCAAATTAGTGCGACTACAGGTTTGATTAAGAAATAGTTAAATACTATTCCGATTTAAATCTGTAAGTTTTTAGAAACCTTATAGGTTTGTAGTTATTAAAAAAGGCGTATCCAGTTGTATGGATACGCCTTTTTTAGTCCTATGCCCGAACGACTAATATTCGTCTTCGTTAAAAAAGAAGTCATCTTTAGTTGGATAATCCGGCCAGATCTCTTCGATGCTCTCATAAGGTTGCCCATCATCTTCGAGTTCCTGAAGGTTTTCAACAACTTCGAGCGGGGCTCCTGAGCGAATCGAATAATCAATCAGTTCATCTTTGGTTGCAGGCCAGGGGGCATCTTCCAGATAGGATGCCAGTTCAAGTGTCCAGTACATAGTATGTTCGATATTTTAATGACTATTTTCTATATGGGTGCAAAAGTAAAAAAACCGTTAATATCCAAGCTCTTTTTAGCAAAAATGTTCTCGGTTGTTCTTTTTACAGGATTTAGGCCATTAACGCGTAAAATCAGCGAATGTTTCTCTCCCGTTAAATAAAGTCATTATTTAGCACTTGAGATAGAAGCCGGAAGGGTAATGGCTCTTGTTGCTTCCCAGCCTACTTTCCTTAAAATTAACTACTTAGTCCTAATATATACCCAGAATAGGGATTTGCCAAATTTCACTTTCGTATCTATTGCTTAACCTATTTTATGCTTATTGAAATATGTTCCTATTCGCTTAATTCGTGCCTGACTGCCCAACGAGCCGGGGCTGGCCGGATTGAACTATGTGGTGGTCTGGCCGAAGGCGGCACAACGCCTAGTGCAGGTTTAATTCAACTGGTTCGCCAAAACGTAACTGTTCCTTTGTACGTGATGATTCGTCCTAGGGGCGGTGATTTTTTATACACTGAAGCTGAATTGGCAGTTATGAAGGCCGATATACAATTAGCAAAAGCCCTTGGTGCCGATGGCCTGGTTCTGGGTGTTCTGCAAGCCAATGGAACTGTTGATGAAGCGCAGACAAAGCTCTTGGTTGACATGGCTAGACCTCTACCGGTCACTTTCCATCGAGCATTCGACATGAGCCGCGACCCACTCGAAGCCCTCGAAACCATTATTCGCACAGGGGCTATGCGAATTCTTACCTCCGGCCAGCAACAAACTGCCGAAAATGGAATAGAAACTCTTCGTCAGCTTACTCAGGCAGCCGCAGGACGTATTGAAATTATGGCTGGCGCGGGTGTGAACGCCCAAAATGCCCAACTATTAATTGACGCAGGCGTTGATGCACTGCACTTAAGCGGGGGCCAGAAAGAAGACAGCAACATGAGTTTCCGCCAGCCTTCGGTATCCATGGCCACAGCACTACCCGACGAGTATGAATATATCGAAGCAAATGAAGCAAAGATCCAGGCCGTGGTTGACCTTGTCAATTCAACTACAAAACAATCGCCCGGTTTCCTGAAATAAATACCCGGTCATTGAACACCAGTTTTAGCGCCTGCGACAGAACTATCTTCTCAACGTCTTTACCTTCTGTTGCCATATCGGCTGCGGTATGGCGATGATCGACCTCTTTTACATTCTGAGCAATGATTGGCCCTTCATCCAGGTCGTTGTTAACAAAATGAGCCGTTGCCCCAATGATCTTAACGCCCCGTTCGTAGGCCTGACGATAGGGATTCGCTCCCACAAAGGCCGGCAAAAAGGAATGGTGAATATTGATGATCCGGTTTGGGAAGTGATCGACAAACCCTGCAGTTAATACCCGCATATATTTTGCTAGAACGAGGTATTCTGGCTCATAAATACCTAACGTTCGCAGAATAGCCTCTTCGTGTTCCTCGCGTGTTTTGCCTTCGTGGGAGACGTAGTGAAAAGGGATTCCAAACTTACTGACCAGCGGCTGCAGGACATTATAGTTACTCACAACGGCCAGAATATCGGCGTCCAGTTCATCAAACGCATACCGAATTAGCAAGTCACCCAGGCAGTGATGCT
>CAXTJJ010000074.1:0-15399 GCA_964244155.1 uncultured Spirosoma sp. | reverse complement strand
GTGCGTTGTTACCCACGCCTTTTGTCGCCATTGCCAATGTTGATAACTTTAATGAACGAGGGTTGCTGAAGGTGGTGCTTGATCCTGATTTCGCAACGAACAACTTTTTATATGTTTACTATACCTACAAGCCAGCGGGGAGTTCGGTCAGTAACAACCGGGTAAGTCGTTTTACGGCCAATGGCGATGTGGCTGTCGCCGGCAGCGAACTGGTGTTGATCGATATTGATCCCCTAGGCTCGGTTGGCTATCATAACGGAGGGGGCTTAGCCATTAAAGATGGGAAGTTATTCATCTCAGTGGGCGAGAACACGGTTGCTGCAAACGCACAATCCCTGACTACCCTAAAAGGGAAACTCCTGCGTATCAATCTGGATGGGAGTATCCCCACCGATAATCCTTTCTATACAACCGCCACGGGTGTCAACCGAGCCATCTGGGCACTGGGGTTTCGTAACCCCTTCCGGCTAGCCGTGCAGCCCGGCACGGGCAAGCTTTTTATTAATGATGTGGGTAACAACAGCTGGGAGGAGATCAACGAAGGGATTGCCGGAAAAAATTACGGCTGGCCTGGTATCGAAGGCGTTAGGACAAATCAAACCCTACCAGCAAATTATCAGGACCCTTTCTTTGCCTACGGTCACGTTGAGGGTTGCTCCATTACCGCCGGGGCTTTTTACAATCCGACCACGGCTAAATTTCCGTCTGCTTACGTTGGAAAGTATTTCTTTGGCGATTATTGCAATGGGTGGATCAGAATGATCGATCTCTCTACCAAAGCAGTTACCAGTTTTGCTACGGGTATCAACCGACCGCTGGATATTGCGGTCGCTAATGATGGAACGCTTTATTTCATCGCCAGAGGGGGTATTTCTGGCGGCTCCGATGCGGCTAACACATCGAGTACCAATGGCGTACTCTGGCGTGTGAATTATACCGGAAACGGAATGCCGGTCATTGCTGTACAGCCGACCAGTAAAACGGTTGCGGTGGGGCAGTCGGTTACGTTTACGACCGTTGCATCCGGTACACCGGCTCCCGCTTATCAATGGCAGCGAAATGGTCAGTCCATTGCCGGAGCAACTTCAGCAAGCTACACCCTGTCAAGCCCATCCTTAGCCGATAACGGGGCTAAATTCAAGGTACTTGTCAGTAATTCAGCAGGCACGTTGACCAGTAGTGAAGTGACTCTAACGGTCATCACGAATCAATTGCCGGTTGCCACAATTACCAGGCCCACGGCGGGGACGAAGTATGCCGGTGGGGATGTTATTACGTTTTCCGGCACGGGCACCGACGCGGAAGATGGCAATTTGCCCGCCAGTGCGTACACCTGGAAAATTGATCTCTATCACTTTGATACTCCTGCTCACGTTCACCCCGCTATGGAACCCATCAGTGGCATCAAGTCCGGGAGCTTTACCATCCCCACCCAGATGGAAACGTCGGCTAACGTACTGTTTCGGGTGTTTCTTACTGTGACAGATTCTAAGGGAGCTACCACCACAGTGTCCAGGGATGTAATACCCATTACCTCGACTATCACATTAGCCACCAGTCCTGCCGGATTAGCCCTGAAACTGGATGGCAGTTCCGTAACAGCGCCTTATTCATTCAGTGGTGTCAGCCGCATCATCAGAAATCTGGAAGCCATATCGCCACAAACCGTAGGGGGCGTAACTTACACGTTCTCGTCCTGGTCAAATGGAGGGGCACGCATTCAGGACCTGTCTACACCGGGGGCCAATACGACGCTAACAGCTATATTTGTGCCGTCAACAGGCGGCAGCACGGGCATTGTGGCGGGTGGTGTTTACGAACTGGAACCTCAAAATGCTCTCGGTAAGCGATTGGATGTGCGTGGGCTGAGTACGGCAGATCGAGCGATTGTGGAACTGTATCAGCGTAATGGCGGGCGTAATCAGCAATGGAAGTTTATCGACAAAGGCAACGGATTGTATGAACTTGAACCTCAACACGCTCTGGGAAAACGTCTGGATGTAGATGGTAAAAGTTCTGCTGATAATATAAAAGTGCAATCCTACACGAGTAACGGAGGTAATAACCAGGTATGGAAACTGTTTGACCTGGGCGGGAATATTTACGGGTTAGAACCTCAGTGCGCCATCGGCAACCGGCTGGATATCGGCCTGGTCGAGGGGGTCAATCGAGCCGTCAGCAAAATTGCAAACGGGGGTACCAGTCAACGCTGGAAACTGATTCCTGCCTCGGGTGCCCGACTGGCAGCCACTATCGCTACAGAACCGGTTGAGGTGCTGTCAACCACGCCCAATCCGGTTATGACCGAGACAACAATTCACTTTCAATTACCCCTCAAAAGCCAGCAGGCAACTATTCAGCTTCATAGCACACAGGGTCAGTTGATGCGTTTGATTGACGTATCTTCCAACACCGAGGGCCGTATTAAAGTAGATCGGAAGGGCCTGGCGTCAGGTGTTTATATATATAGTCTGGTGGTTGATGGCACCTTGATTGCGACTAAGCGGTTAGTAGTTAATTAAAGACCAAAGAAGAACATTTGTTTATGAAATCCTTCCTGTTTTGCTGCGTAATCGTTGGGGTTGCCTTTCCTGCTTTCTCCCAAACGATTACATCGGCCGTCTATTCGCTTGATCAATTACCCGCTGTTAACCAGACGGGTTACGAGGAGCGAACACTACTGGAAGGAACTACCCGGGACTATTCCCACCTGATTGTTCAAGCTATAACCATACGGGCCAATCAGCCCGCCCAGCCCACCCAACAGCTTGACGAAGAGGCAATACTGATTATTAAAACGGGAGAACTAACACTGACCCTTGGGGGTAAACGTAAACGATTGGGGCCCGGCAGCGTTGTGATGATCATGCCGGGCGATGACTTCCAGATAACCAACAAGGCCACGCAGGCCCTTACTTATTACCTGATGCGATACACCTCCAACGAAATGCCTGACCTGGATTTGTATCAACTGGTAGGTAGCTCATTCTGGGTCGACTGGCAAGAGGCAGCCACTACCACCAACCATCCCTGGGGTAGCCGACGGACGGTCACCTGCTCCAGCGTGATGAGTACCCGCATTGCCATGCAGGTCATGACACTCGACCCTGCTTTGAGTAATGATGAACCCCATTCCCATCGCGCAGCCGAGATCATACTTATCCTGGATCATCCGGCTCAAGCGAAAATTGCGGGGTCGTTGAACGGGGTGAAGGCGGGGGATTTCATCTTTGTGGAGTCGGAAGTACCCCACGGTTTTCAAGCTGCACATCAGACGGGTTGTACCTACTTGTCCATTCAATTTTAATCCTCAATTCACAGACCTAGCGATGTTGGATGTTACCTATGCGCAAATTTATTTTGACGGACTTCGCGGGTTATTTACCCGCTGTTGCGGGGCTTTCCTGAATATCCATCGTACCTTTAGATGATGATTTTATTGTCTGATGCGGCAATCGACTTCAGCAACGGGTCGAAGCGGTGAGGAGAGCTACCGCCAAGTCCATCCATCACCTGTTTTTTTAGACGTATAGAGGCCATCGTAATCGTCGGTCTGTACACCATTACCAGTGAATTAAAGAAGGAATACGCCCGCAGCTTTACGCCAGGTAAACCCTTCTCGTCCCTATTATATCCACAATACTTATCCTTCCTCATGAAAACAACCTGCCTGCTGATTCCTATGCTTGTCGGAATCACCCTTTTGCCCACATTCGGGCAACCGCGATCGGATCAGGCTACCCGGGCAAGATTGGCCGGGCCCATACTGGACGTTGGCGTCCGGTTTCAGAAATCCATCAATCTGTACGCCGAAAACGGCATCACGCTACAGTACGCTCATCCAAAACTGGCTTCCAGTCGGCTATACATTGGGCTTAGCTACGTTAGTTCCCGACTGGGAACGGCCCTTCGGTCGAATGCTATAAAGCAGGATAACTACCTGCTCTCGGCTTCGTATTATTTTCGGCCGAATTGGTTGATTCAACCGGTAATCAAGGCTAATGCAGGCTACTTTTCTGCCCATTATGGCAGCCCCATTTTCGATGAACTACCCCGAACTTCTCCACTGGCTTCTCCCGAATTTGGGTTGTGTTACTGCCCCAGCTTTCCGCTCAAAATCAATGCGTCTATCGGATATAATCTGATCACCGGCAACGGTCTGACCGGTCCGGGTACGCTGTATCCCGTTTTTGTTCAGACCAGTATTACCTGGACTATTCATAAACCCACCAAACACGAACATGAAAATAAGCTTTAGTCTACTGGTTCTGGTTGTTGTTGGCCTGGCCTGCTCATCCGAACCCACCATCACAAAAGACATGCTGGATGGGGGCACCCTGTTCGATCCATCGCTCTACAACCCGGAGAAGTACCTGGTGTCGAAGGCAATGCCAAACCCTACACCCGAACAGGCAAAGAAGCCGGTTATTATTGCCTGCCATGGTTATTCGGCCTCTACGTTTGAGTGGGATGAATTTCGCAGCTGGTCTGCGGGCCGGACGGATTTTCACCTGTCGCAGGTGCTGCTGGGCGGACATGGACGGAGTTACGGCGAGTTCAGGACTTCGACCTGGCACGATTGGCAGGCAGCCATTATGGACGAATATAGCCAGTTGGAAAAAGCTGGTTATCAGAATATCAGTTTGCTTAGCTCCTCAACGAGTGGTGCTTTACTGCTGGAACTGGTGGCCTCGGGCTATTTCAACAACCATATCAAACCCCGGAATCTGCTACTGGTTGATCCAATTGTGATTCCTTCCGATAAATCCCTGTCCCTGATTGGTGTGCTGGGGCCAATGCTGGGCTATATTGAAACCAAACAGTCGGCTGCTGAAGATAAAGTTTATTACCACTTTCGGCCGCAGGAAACCCTGCAGCAACTTCAAAAGCTGCTGACCGTGGTTCGGCAGGATTTGGAGACAGGCATAACGCTGCCTTCGGCCTGCACCCTGAAGGTCTACAAATCAAAAAAGGACCCGACAGCCGATCCGGTCAGCGCGGTGTTGATCTACCAGGGAACCCAAACGGCCGACGGAAAGCCGGTGAACGTTGAGTTGATCGACTCCGACCTGCATGTGTACACGCGCCTGAAACTTCGCGACTCAGTTACGGCCAAAGACCAGCAGAACCAGATCGCTGCCTTTACTGACATTGTTGGGCAGGTAATGCGCTAGTCAGCACTCAGTTACCCGGTCATCAAAGTCACTATCCGTTTACACTACGCGAGTATATCGCTGGTCTAAATCTGCTTCCCAGGTTTTGCCGGTTGTATTCAATTCCCCTTTACCAATTATTGTGTTATCATTATCCATAAATGTCCAGCTATAGCGCTGTGAGAAACCGGGCGCATTTCGCCACCATGCCAACACGTTATCGTTGAACGAAACTTCATATTTTCTCGACACTTTCCGCTCATCGAAATAAAGCATAAATAACTCTCCGGTAGCATCGTCGCTGCCGAAAATAGCAACGCCACTGGGAAAGTTCTCCTCTTTGATCTGTGAATGCCAGATCAGAAAAGCACCCCCTTCAATCCAGTTGAATGAAGAGTGGCCGTTCAATGGCTTGCCTGGAAGAGAAGGATGCGTTCCCACTGTTTTCCAGTCACCAACCAATTTAGCGAATTTGCTCAGGGCTGGATTGGGAATTTGCGCTTTATGGGTCAACTGGTTTTTCATGACTAGCTATGGGTTTAGGCAATGATTGTTTCCGGTAACTTTTCGTAAAGGTCCTCATTGTCCGACTCTTAACCAGGCAAACGTTGTCGTCTGCGTTTACTAGCCAAGTAAGTTCAAGAGGAATAAGCCCTCTCTAAACAGTCGCTGGCTTGCCTTTGTTATAGTCATAAGACATCTGTCGATGAAGTTTGAAACAAGGCCATACCCTTTTAACTACCTTAAAAGACATGGTTACCAGCCAGACTATACAGCCAGCCGAAAGCGGCTATGCCGACGTAAATGGGTTAAAATTGTATTATGAAGTGTATGGCGAAGGTAAACCCATCGTACTGCTGCATGGCTCTTTTATGACTATACCCTTAAATTGGTCGCACTTCATACCCTTGTTAGCTAAAGACCGGAAAGTGATCGTAGCAGAAATGCAGGGGCATGGCCGCACAAGGGATATACCCCGCGAAATCAGTTACGAAGCGATGGCCGACGATGTGTCGGGCCTGCTCGAGCATCTTAAAACGGATAGTGCAGATGTATTGGGGTATAGCATGGGGGGCGGCATTGCTTTCCAGGTAGCGGTGCGCCATCCTGAGCAGGTGCGCAGACTCATCATTCTGTCGGGCACTTATACACATGATGGATGGTGGCCCGACGCGGAAGCAAGTTTTGCAGAAGCAAATGCTGATCTGTTTAAGGGCACTCCGATACAGGAGCAATACGATAGCTTTGGAAACGATCCGGCCCATTTCCCGGAATTTGTCAAGAAAGTAATTCATATCGACCTCAACTCCTATGACTGGTCGGAGAAGGTAAAGAAAATACAGGTTCCACTGTTTATGGCCATCGGCGATGCCGATGGTGTGCGCTATGAGCATGCCCTGGAACTGTTTCGAGCCAAAGGCGGTGGCAATATGGGCGATCTACACGGGCTGCCCAAATCCCGGCTGGCTATTCTCCCCGGCACCACGCATATTGGCATGATGCAACGGGCGGATTGGCTCCTGCCAATGATCACCGATTTCCTGGATTCCGACCTGAATGCAGCACCACCCACGTTTTAAACCAATTTGGTTAATCCGTTTTTCAGCCCTATCGTTGAAGACACTGGACCGGAGTTGGAAACACTCGTCGACCAGCGTGGTTGGTTCTGTAGGCTTTGTTCGAACTGCCCGTATTTACTAACCTATACCATCTGGTCTATGAACGAACCCGAAAAGAAAGAGCTACCGTTTGAGCGCGTGTTGTTTTTCAGTGATGCCATCGTCGCGATTGCCATTACCCTGCTTGCTTTGGAGTTAAAGCTTGACATTCCGGAAGGACAACCGCTCTCCTTTGCCGATCTAATAAAACCCTGGCATAAATACCTGGCCTTTTTCCTTTCCTTTATCAATATTTCCAATTTTTGGAATACCCATCATCGCTTGTTTACCTTCATTAAAAAGATGGATGATCGGTCGAAATGGTATAACATGAGCTGGTTGTTCTTCATCGTTACCCTTCCTTTTTCCACCAGTGTGTTAAGCGATCATTTCAGCGATAATGCCGCCGTGTTTCTTTATGCGCTCAATATTTTTCTGATTTCAGTCTTTCAAAATTTTCTGTGGGATTTTTCGGTTCTGGATAACTTTGTCGATACCCAAACCATTGATGCAGAGCAGCAAAAGCGATTCAGAATAATGTTTAATTTAGACATGCTGAATGGGCTGATCTCAATCGTGGTTTCTTTTTTTGCCCCCGTTACCGCTTTTGTGTTACTGTTCTTCAAAATTCCACTGTTGCTGTTTGCCTCCTTCTATATCGCTTCTATCAGAAGAAAAGAGCTTGGCGGTAGTCTGCCCAGGAGGCCGCAGGGGTGAGAGGCCACTCCGCCCTTCTTAAACAGGCAGGTACACACTAAAAGTTGAGCCCTGGCCGGGTTGACTTCGGGCGGTTATTCCTCCGCCATGATTGGCAACCACTTTCTCGCAAATGGCTAGTCCAATGCCCGTACCCGCATATTCGCTCCTGCCGTGTAGGCGTTGGAACACCGTGAAAATGCGGTCCAGGTATTTCTCTTCAAAGCCAATTCCATTGTCGATTACATCAATCTTATGATAGGCAAGGGCCGCTCGGTGGGGCTTAATTTCCTGCGGTAAATTAGCGACAGCTACCCAGCTTGATCTGATCTGAATTTGAGGGGCTATCCCCGGCTTGCCAAACTTGAGCGCATTACTCAACAGGTTCTGGAACAGCTGCTCCAATTGCGAGGGGTCACCTTCCAACTGGGGTAAGTTGCCAACCTGAATGGTTGCATTCGTCTCCTGGATAAGCATATCTACGCTCTGTAAAACGATCTGCACGATGGCGGTTAACGAGACCGGTCGACTATTATCCCGCTGGGTGGAAATCCGGGAATAGCTCAATAAGTCGCGTATGAGGGTAGACATCCGGTGCGCTGCGCTCTGCATACGCTCAATGTAAGTGATCCCTTCGCCTAATTCCGAGTGGTATTGATTTCGGAGCAGGTCGCCGAATTGCTGTACTTTGCGAAGCGGCTCCTGCAAATCATGGGAAGCGATGTAAGCAAACTGCTGAAGGTTTTGGTTGGAGCGCTTCAACTCCTGAACCGAATCTTCCAATTGCCGGGTTCGCTCTTCCACTTGCCGCTCCAGGTCGGTCGATAGCTGACGCAATTGCTCTTCACTCCACTGAAGGGCCTGATGGGTAGCTATCTGCTGGGTAATATCGACACCTGTTGCCATGATCCCATAAATGGCCCCCTGACGATTCCAGACCGGTTTAAATGAAAAGTCGAAATAGACCGTTTTGGCAACCCCATCGATCACCATTTGGGCGGGGGTATTGTTACTGGAGAAGGTAACGCCCGTAGTAAATACCTCATCCAGAATAGCCAGAAATGGCTGCCCTTCCATCTCGGGGATGGCTTTTGCCAACGGCATACCGAAAACGTTGTTTCCTTTCCCCCATACGGTCAACTGAGGTTCATTGGCTACCGTAATGATCAATTCCCGGCCAACCAGTAGGGCAATTGGAATCGGTGATTCCATCACCAGGGAGCGGAAAATAGCTTCATTATCGAACGCGTCAGAATCACCAGTCATAAAGGAATAAAGCGAATGTATAGCCATCTAACCAAAACAAGCCTCATGAGTTTGCGCGGGCGGCAAATGATTGGTCGATGGCCGTGCAGGCTAGCTGCACAGGGAGGTGCGGCCAGTGGAACGGCTGGCCTTCTTGCCGCTTACAACGTGTTTGTGCGTCTTGGCCCACTGGATCATGTCAAAAACGATAACGCCGAACGTTTTGCAGTACTCTGTGGCTTCATAAGTTACCAGGACAGCCGAATCGGGATGAACGGTGCGGCTGATTAACGCATTCATCTCCAGTTCTTTCAATTCTCTCGATAACATCCGGGGTGTAATACCCGGAATGCTTCGTTCAATGTCCCGGAAGCGGGTATTACCGCTACAAATGGAATTAATGATCGGTAGCTTCCACTTGCCCCCGATGACATAAAGGGCATCCTGTAAGGCCCGGATCTCTTCGGACATTGTGCCTGTGATTGCCATAAGTTGGTGCTGGTATACCAGTTTGTTCGCTATACTCGATGATACTGCCTACAAAGCTATATCATTCCCGGAATACTTTTGCTGCTCACTAAACAAGATCAGACCATGAATTCATTAGCAGGTAAAATCGCTCTGATTACAGGAGGAAATAGCGGTATCGGCTATGCAACCGCTCGGGAATTAGTGGCCCAGGGGGCAACAGTTTTGATTACTGGCCGACGTCAGGAAGCCGTTGATAAAGCCGCCAGCGAATTAGGCATCCATGGCTTTGTAGCCGATCAGGCTAATCTGGCAGCTATAAACCAACTGGCCAGGGAAGTCAGTGAGCAATTCAGGAAGGTAGATATTTTATTCATCAACGCCGGGGTTGCCGTTTTCGCCCCCATAGAAGCCATTCAGGAAAGCCAGTTCGATTATATGGTCGATGTCAACTTCAAAGGGAGCTTTTTTACGTTGGCCGCGTTCATTCCCCTCCTTAATGAGGGTGCTTCTGTTGTTCTGCTTTCGTCAAATGGAGCTTCCATGGCCCTGCCTAACAGTGCTGTTTATGCCGCCAGCAAAGCAGCGTTGAACTCGCTGACCAAATCAGCCGCCGTGGAACTGGCTCCGCGTAAAATTCGCGTCAACGCCGTTAGTCCGGGCCCTACTCAAACCGAGATGATGACCAAGTTTGGCCTGGATGACGAAACGCTGGCGCATATGAAAGCCGCCATTACGACTCAGGTTCCCTTAGGAAAAATAGGAACTGCCCAGGACGTTGCCAGGCTGGTGACATATCTGTCGGGCGATGCAGCCAGCTTCATCACCGGGGCTGAGTTCGTTATTGATGGCGGAATGATGTTGTAACCCCTATCGACTCCGTGCCAGTAAGTAAAATGACCCACTACGGGTCCATTTTTCGTCACTACGTTTTGTACGTTGCCCACTAACAGGGCAGGCTGGCCAACCTGCCACTCCACCCGTAGTCTGGGTCTGCTGGTTCAATCGGTTCAGGTAGTCGTATGCCTTTTCGTCAGCGAGCTTTGTCTGATTTCAACCAGGCAATGCTCTTTCGAGTACAGAGGAATCCGACCAACCCTTTGATCTACTTTTATTACCATATGACTTATGAACTCATATGCAGCTATTGGCCGCTTCTGAGTTAAACCGCCTGTGTTGGTTAGGTCGGGTTCACATCAGGCCCGACGATTCTTTTCCGGGGAAGCCGAGGTTGTTTGTTGCGATTTTTAGCCTATATTTCACCAGAACAAACAATCCCTTCCAATACCAATGGCAGATTTTAGTGTAACTCTTCACGGACATACTATTGAGATCGATACGAGTAGCTGGAATGGCAACGAAGCTATTTCCTATGATGGTGAGATTGTTTCACAGAAGCGTAGCTTCATGTACCTCACTCCTCATTCCTTTCAGGTAGTTGAGGAAGGAGAGACAATCGTTTATGAGGTAAATGTCATTGTTGGCTTAACCAGCCACGGCTACATTGTGCGACGAAATGGCATCATTGCCGCGCATCACCCCTAATCGCTTATTTAAACCAGCAAGTTGTCTGTCAGTCAACTTGTTAGTGATTTTTGCCCCTGAGCCGTCCTCATGCCATACGTAAGAAGGTTTACGCTATTCGTCCTGTTTTCCCTTGTCCTGATCAAACTGCTGGCCCAACACCCGGTGGCACCGAATTATGACGAATCAAAGGTACCGGCCTATAACTTACCGAATGTTCTGGAAACAAGCGCTCATCGGCAGGTCCGCACCAAAACAGCCTGGGAACGGGTAAGACGCCCCGAAATCATTACCCTGTTTGAAGACAATGTATATGGACAAATGCCCAAAGCCATTGACCGTCTGACCTACTCGATAAAACAGGAAGATGCCGGGGCAATGGCTGGCAAAGCAACGCTAAAAGAAGTCTCGATTGAGGTGACTCATAACCAAAAGTTGCTGAAAATAAATCTTATTCTTTTTGTTCCTGTGAAGCCAAAGAAACCCGTGCCGGTTTTTCTTCTGATTAACAACCGGGGCCAAGAGAATACGGACCCCAGCCGAAGGCATAAAAGCGATTTCTGGCCAGCCGAAATGGTAATTGACAGTGGGTATGCTATTGCGGCTTTTCATGTCGGCGATCTGGCTCCAGATGATTCGGTCGGCTATGTTAACGGCGTGCTTGAGCTTTACCCGGCGCAAAGAACCGCCAATAACGGGATGCGGGCTATTGGCGCCTGGGCCTGGGGAGCTAGCCGGGTACTGGATTATTTTGAAAACGATCCGGCTATAGACGTAAAAAAAGTAGCGATTGTTGGGCATTCGCGGGGCGGCAAAGCATCCTTGTGGGCGGCTGCCGAAGACCAACGGTTTGCCATGTGTTTTTCGAATTGTTCGGGCAATACGGGAGCAGCCCTGTCGCGCAGGCGATTTGGCGAAACCATTCAGCAGATCAATACGGCTTTCCCGCACTGGTTTGCCAAGAACTACAAAAAATTCAATGCTCATGAAGATGCCTTACCTGTCGATCAGCATATGCTGCTTGCTGCCATTGCCCCAAGACCGCTGTATGTGACCAATGCGTCAAAGGATTTATGGGCCGACCCCAGGGGCACATTTTTGTCGTTAAAAAAGGCGAGCGACGTTTATGCATTATATGGCGTTGATGCCCATCTTCCCGCCAATCCGCCCGCTGTAAACCAACCCATCATTCGCTCTCAACTAGGCTACCATAACAGAGAAGGGGAACATAATTTAACGGCCTATGACTGGAGTAATTTCATCAAATTTGCAAACGTTCATTTTAAAAATTAAGCGGCCGGGTATCGGTTCGCTTAGGTTAAGTCTGTCCATTTTAAAGCCCGCAGGGAAGGAGTTACTCTACATTGCCGAATGACCAATACTTACAAACTATGAAAAGACTCGTATTTTTTTCTTTAGCCCTGTTGTTGGCAGGAGCTTGTAAGCACGCTTCTGATGCGGATACAAAACGCGTGGTTCTGACGGGCATAGACGCATCTAAAAAGCCAGGGGATGATTTTTTTATGTATGCTAACGGTATTTGGTATGATACCGCCCGGATACCGGCCAGTCAGACAGGTGTTGGCTCGTATTCCTTCATGAACTACCCGCAACGAATTCGGTTGCAGGCTATCCTGGACAGTATTTCGAAAAGTGATAGTCCGGCGGGCAGCATTGAACAAAAGGTAGGCGATTTCTATGCGTCGGGCATGGACACAGCCGCGATTAACAAGCGCGGGTATGAACCCATCAAGCCGGTGCTTGCCCGCATAGATGCGCTGACCGATGTGCCTTCGCTGTTGACGTTGGTAGCTGAAGAAGAGCAGGCAGGGGATAGATCCATCATTGGTCTTAACGTAGGGCCCGATGACAAACACAGTACCGTCAATATTGCTCAGTTTTACCAGACGGGCATTGGCTTGCCGGAACGGGATTACTATTTCAAGACAGATTCATCGACACTCGCGATTCAAAAGGCATACAAAAAATACCTTGCCGACTTATTTGAACTGACAGGGACGGATGCCACGACTGCCCGGAAATACGCAACGGTCGCCTATGACCTTGAAAAACAGCTGGCCTCCGCACACCGAACCAATATCGAACTCAGGGATGTAAAGGCGAACTACAATAAACTGGCGGTCGCGACGCTGGCAAAAAAACAGCCTACGGTTAGCTGGACAACTTTGCTGAAAAAGTTAGGCGTTAAAGCTGATTCGGTCAACGTGGGTCAACCGGCTTATTATGAAAAGCTGAATACGCTGTTGAAATCAGTTTCCATCAACGATTGGAAAATTTACCTGAAAGCCCATGCGCTGACTAACTATTCAGAATTTTTGAGCCAGCCGTTTGTTGATGCCTCTTTTGCCTACACAAAAATCCTGACTGGACAAGCGGTCAAGAAAACACGGGCCGAAGAAATGACGCAGGCAGTTGATGGCTCGCTGGGACATGCATTGGCTCAATTGTATGTAAAAAAATACTTTCCGGAAGCGGCTAAAAAACGCATGGCTGCCCTGGTCAACAACCTGGAAAAAGCCTTTGAAGCCCGTATTAACAAGCTGGATTGGATGAGCGATTCTACCAAGGCAAAAGCGAAAGAAAAACTGTATGCCTTTACCGAGAAAATCGGCTACCCTGACAAATGGCGGGATTATTCGCAGGTGGCCGTGAAACGAGATGCTTATTTTGAAAACC
Organism: uncultured Spirosoma sp.; assembly: GCA_964244155.1. Classification (GTDB taxonomy): domain Bacteria; phylum Bacteroidota; class Bacteroidia; order Cytophagales; family Spirosomataceae; genus Spirosoma. The sequence continues at coordinate 1,958 of CAXTJJ010000074.1, read as the reverse complement.
GGCTGGCAGCCAATAGGAATGATTACCGCTACAGCCTGGCCAAAGTGGGTCAGCCGGTCGACCGAACGGAATGGTTTACGACTCCGCCAACGGTAACGGCTTATAACAATCCTCCGATGAACGAAATCGTTTTCCCGGCTGGTATCTTACAATCGCCTTACTTTGATTTGTATGCCGATGATGCACTGAATTATGGGGGCATTGGCATGGTAATCGGTCATGAAATTACCCACTCATTTGACGATCAGGGCGCTCAGTATGATAAAGTCGGTAACGTGACCAACTGGTGGACAAAAACGGACTATGCCAAATTCAAAGCGAAAACCCAGCAGGTAATTGACCAGTACAATTCGTTTACCGTCCTAAATTCGGTGCCTGTGAAGGGGGCGTTGACGGTAGGAGAAAACACTGCTGATATTGCTGGGGTTGCCATTGCGTATGATGCCTTCAAGTTGACCCAGCAAGGTAAAGACACCACAAAACTGGATGGCTTTACTCCCGATCAACGTTTCTTTATCTCGGTAGCCAGAATATGGCGGGTGAAAACAAAGGATGAGTTTATGCGTATGTATGTAAATACCAACCCGCACTCACCGGCCAGGTGGCGCGTAAACGGGCCTCTGATGAATTTTACGCCTTTTTACAAAGCCTTTGCTGTGCAGCCGGGCGATAAAATGTATAAACCCGAAGCGGAGCGAATAACCGTTTGGTAAGGCTTGCTTTTGCGGAAACGTGTCAGGGCGCAAACTTGCTAGATTCAAAAGGGTAGAGTTTAATCCACTGAAAATCATTAGAGAGCGTTCTGCCGTGGCACTGGGTTTAAAATCAATTTTTAAGTTGCGCGCTTGATAATAAGGAGTTGTTCAGGTTAATTAGTCCGTCAGGGAGAAAACCAGGTCTTTCTCCCTGATACGAGATCCATATAAGGCGTAGGTCAACATGACCAACTCACAAAGGACAGTAAGACACCAGGTCCATCTCCAGGAGCCAAACAGATCAGCTAGCCCTCCCTGAATAAGGGTAAAAACTGCCCCACCGAACACGGCAGAAATAAATACTCCGGAGGCTTTTGAGGTGTATTGGTTCAAGCCTTTTATCGTAAGCGAATAGATGCAGCTCCACATCGAAGAATGCAGTAGCCCGATGGCCACTAACAACCATAAATTCTGTGTAATCATGGCGCCAACCGCCAGAGTAGCGGCCAGGATGGTTGTCGTAATCAACTGAGCCCTGGCCGAAATCGTGCTGAAAAAGCTGGAAACGGCTCTTCCCACCAGAAACCCTCCCCAGTATAAAGTCGATAATAAGGCATGAATGCCCAGATCGAGTCCACCAAGAACAATGTCTGTTTTTCCCAGGAATGTAATAGGGTGTCCGGAACCCATTCGTTCAAACGCATAGAGGTTGATATTGGCCCCAATGGCCACTTCAGTACCGACATAAAAGAAAATGGCGATGACCCCCAAGGTAAAGTGCCTGAACGACCAGATACTTCGTTCTAACTTTTTCCCTTCCGAAGCTCTTGTATGGGCAATATCCGGAATGTGTAGTCTGCTGGTGATGACTGTGATTGCTCCCACACACAATATAAGAAACGCAAAGGGGAGTAATAACTGGTCGATTTTTACATTCAGTATGGAAATACCACTGAACATCACAACCGTAACAAAAAAAGGAGCGGAAGTTGTCCCGATGGAATTGATGGCCGTGGTAATATTCAACCGTTGTACCGGTTGGGTTCCCCGCAGTTCATACGACGCCACGTAGGGGTTGACCACCACCTGAATAATAGCCGCTGAGGTACCCATTAAGTAAGAGCCGATGACAAAGATGATAAACCCGAAAGGGATCGTCGCTTCAGCACCGACGGGAATTGTTAAAGCCGGGTATTTATAGCCAATCCAGGCTGAACACCAATACGTTGACAAACCCGAAAGAATTAAAAAAAGGCCACGTAA
>CAXTJJ010000073.1:0-15447 GCA_964244155.1 uncultured Spirosoma sp. | reverse complement strand
GGATGCCGTGCAGGCAATCGAAAAACAGCCCCAACATACGCGATACAAACACCGCCCAGCACAAGCCCGAACTTAATGACGCTGGCTGGCAAAAAAAACGTTAGAACAAAGACCGCCACTGCCGCACCAATGACAATACGCCATAACAGCGGTGCATGAGTTTGGTGAAACTGGTGTCGGGCTGTAAGGGGCTGACTAGCAGGATTGACACTAAACTTTCTGACATCAAGCAACCGGTCGACGGTATAGATGATAAACACGACCAAGGCAAGCATTAGGGCTGTGGCCCAATGCACGGGATCAACGTCAGACAGGCGCGCAGCCATACGATTGGAAAATACCGCGCCGATTACGACGGGAAAACTCAGGTAATAGCTATTTCGTAGATATTGGAGCAAAGGCTGTTTGTCTAGATTAAGTAGTTGATCAAGCGTCATCAATTTATGGGCATAAAAGCTGATTACACGCCGATTGTTTATATTCATCCTGAAATTAGCTGGCTTCGACTGCAGGCGGAGCCAGCCAAGGCTCCTGCCGGGCAATTACGTCAACAGGCTGCCCCACTCGCAACGTCCCCAGTACAAATTCGCCGGTAGGTTTGGCCAGTACGTTTTGACCAAACAGAATTTTATGTTTCCACTGCCGATAGGTGGCCAGCGTACGAAGCGGTTCTCTGCCCGTCTGGCCTGTTTCCGGGTCAATTGTGGTAAGCACACAGCGAGCGCAGGGTTTGACCCCATAAAAATCAATGTCCCCTATCCGAAACTGCTGCCAGGCATCTTCATCATAAGGCAAACTTCCTGCCACCACAATGTTCGGCCGGAAACGCAATATGGTTATCGGCTGCTTAAGCCGTTGATTGAGATTATCCAGTGAAGCCTGCCCAATGAGCAGATACGGGTATCCATCCGCAAAGCTAACGGCATCGTTCTGACGGGCATAAGCCGCATCGACAGCCCGATGGGTCGTTTCGGGCATGAATACCAGCCGACAGGGCTTTTCCAGAACATTGGAAAACCAACGGTCGGCCTCATCGCTGACCGTCAGCGCCGGAACGTCCTGACTATCCCAGATATTGACCAGCATAGTTTCGCGTGGACCTATTGCATCGTCGGTTTGTTCAGGGGTGCTTAACGGTAACTTCAGCACATCATCCGGGCGATGCCGATGCCAGACGCGTAATGTATCCTCGCCGTCGATAGCGACATCGAGCAAGGCCATCGCGTGATTGGTGCGCTGCGTCATAAAATCGCCATTGGGCTCGACCAGCATAAACCGTCGATCATACCGAAAGCCTTTCCCCTCAACAACGGTTTCGGTTACAGAAATACCCCCAAGGGATTTTATCGGATAAATAATTAGTTCGGAAATGGTCATAGTATTAAGTCGGTAAGTCAGTAAGTCAGTAAGTGGCTGACGCCTAAGTCGGTAAGTCGGTAAGTGGCTGACGCCTAAGTCGGTAAGTGGCTGTCGCGTGTTTTGCTATGGCGTCAGCTACTTACTGACTTACCGACTTAGGCGTCAACCACTTACCGACCTACCGATTATGTTACATGCTCATTCTCGGCATTGGGCTGACGGTTTGGGCCGTAAAGTCGCCCTTTTCATATTTAAACTGGGCAGCCTTCGCAATCATAGCGGCATTGTCGGTGCAGTATTCAAAGCGGGGAATATACACGTTCCAGCCTTGCTCCTGACCCAGTTGGGCTAGGGCAGTACGTAACCCGCTGTTGGCGGATACACCCCCGGCGATAGCTATTTCGCGAATACCCGTTTCGCGGGCAGCGCGTTTTAATTTAGTCAACAGCATTTGCACCAACGTGTGCTGAATACTGGCGCAAATATCAGCCAGATGCTGGGCGATAAACTCAGGATTTGTTCGGGTATTATCCCGCAGAAAATACATGATCGCGGTTTTGATGCCGCTGAACGAGAAATCGAGATTAGCCATTTCGCTCATCGGAAACCGGAACGCCAGCGGATTTCCCTCTTTGGCGTACCTGTCGATCAAAGGCCCACCCGGATAAGGCAACCCCAGCAGCTTAGCTGATTTGTCGAAAGCCTCTCCTACCGCGTCGTCCAGGGTCTGCCCCATCACGGTCATATCGAGGGGACCATCGACGCGCACAATCTGGGTATGTCCTCCGCTAACGGTCAGGCACAGGAATGGAAATACAGGCCGGGGTGCTTCGATAAAATGTGCTAACACATGAGCCTGCATATGATTGACCTCAATCAGCGGGATATTCAACCCCAGCGCCAGCGCCTTAGCAAAGGAAGCTCCCACCAGCAACGACCCTAGCAAACCCGGTCCGCGCGTAAAGGCAATGGCCGATAGCTCACTTTTTGGTAGATTTGCATCGGCTAACGACCGCTCCACCACCGGCACAATATGTTGCTGGTGCGCTCTTGACGCCAGTTCGGGCACAACTCCCCCATACTGTTCATGAATTAACTGAGTGGCAATTACGTTCGACAGAATATGACCGTTGGCGATAACAGACGCCGACGTTTCGTCGCAGGAAGACTCAATGGCTAAAATGTTCACCGTGCAAAACTAATGGATAATGATTTCTACAAAAATGAACAATGGAAGTTATGACTAAACCGTTCACTCGGTTATATAGTCTAAAGGATACCCAATTTTCGTTATTTGTTGTAGATTAGGCATTTCCACCCCGGATGCGTCAGTTTTTCGCCATATTTCTTAAAACACTGCTCTACCTGATCCTCACGGTATTAGGTTTGGCTTTGGGCATTTTGCTGAGCCTCCAACTCCCAGCGGTACAAACACGTCTGGCGCAAAAAGGAGCTACCTGGCTATCCGAAAAACTTCTCTTCCCGGTCACAATTGACGGGGTTTCGATCAAATGGTTTGATTCATTAACCCTCGAAGGTGTTCGCATCGACGACCGCCAGGGACGGCCCATGATCATGGTAAAGAGGCTCGATGCCGATTATAACCTTCGGAATTTACTCGACTCATCGGCGCATAACATCCATTTAGATGAAGTGGTGCTGTACAAGCCCGACGTCAAAATGATTAAAAACCGGACTAACGGCGACACCAATCTCGATGATTTCATTGCCCGAATTGAAGAACTAACGTCGGACCCCACCAAGCCTAGCGTTCCCAATCAGAATGTCCCGTTCACCATCGGGCATATTCATCTGGTTGAGGGTGCCTATACCCTCGAAGATCCGCGCGAGCCCGTCATGCACAACCGGGCCAGTTTCGATTATAATCACTTCACCCTCCAGCATCTGACTGCCGAAGTCAGTGACTTTTTGGTTCTGGGCGATACCATTGCCTTCGACGCCAAGGGGTTAACCGGAATAGACCGCGACTCCCGCATAAAAATCCGTCAGCTGGACACGCGCTTTCTGTACTGCAACACGAAAATGGAACTGGGCCGTTTGTATGCCCATATTGGCAATTCTATTATCCGAAATGAGCTGATCTTCGCCTACGAAAAACCATCGGCCTTTGGTGATTTCAACAGCCGGGTGCGCTTATATGCGAACTTTCGAAACAGTAAAGTAGAGTCGAAAGACCTTGGCTTTTTCTCTGACTATTTACGGGGTCTTGATGAAACCTGGTTATTAACCGGAATCTTTACCGGCACCGTCAACGATTTCCAGCTTCGGCGTACCGATCTGCGATTTGGGACCAAGGGGCGTAGCCAGCTGGCAGGCGACATTGCCTGGAAAGGATTACCCGATATGGACCACACAACGGTCAATTTCAATTTCACACCCTCGGTGGTTAACATGGCCGATATTCGGCAGTACTATCCCGATACCTCGTTCAACAAGACCATTCAAAAACTAGGCACCGCAGCGTTTAATGCCACGTTTGTGGGGGCATTCGATGATTTCAAAACCAAAGGAACATTCAAAACCGGCATCGGCAACGTAACGGGTGATCTGGCACTTAAACTCGCTGACAAATCGGATTTAACGACCTATACCGCTAATTTAAAAGGCGAAAATTTCGACCTCGGCCAGTTGATCAATCAGCCCGACGAGTTTGGCAAGCTCAATGGCGAGGGCAGACTGGCTGGCCGAGGCACCGACCTCAAACGGGCTAGTATTGATTTCGACGGTCAGTTCAGTCAATTTGGGTGGCAAGGGTACGCCTATCGAAATGTGGCCGCCCGAGGTAATTTACAGAAAGCACTTTTTCAGGGTCAGTTGACCATCAATGATCCAAATCTCGCCTTTAATCTTGACGGCGAATTCAATTTAAGCGGCTCCCGCAACCATTATGACTTTCATGGCCTTGTCGATCATGCCGATTTGCGGGAACTAGGGTATTTGCGTGACTCGCTGGTGGTTAAAACGAATTTAGACATCAAGCTGGAAGGCAGTAAGCTCGATGACATTGTGGGAAATGCCGTTTTCACAAACGCTACTCTTACGCTCAGCCAGCCTGAGCGCACCTTGCCTATCGACAAAGTTACGCTTGCCTCCACCATTGAACAGCGGACTGGCGTTTCGGCTGACTCAAGCGGTACCCAACGTTATTTTGACCTCGATTCCGACTTTCTGACCACCCGTTTGCAGGGCACATTCCAGCCGCAACGCACCATTGACGACCTGACGCGGCTGGCTAAAGAATACAAACTCTACTTTGCCGGGGATGCCGCTGGAATGAAAGTCTATTACGAGCAAAAACAACGTCAGGTAGAACGGCTTGCCAAACGAAAAGCACCTGAACCGACACGAAGATACGGCGTTGATTATCAACTGATCACAAAAAACAGTACGCCATTACTGACATTTTTTAAATCGACAGTTTACGTAGCCCCGGCTACCCGGCTCGAAGGTCGCTTTACTGTCGACAATACTTCTTTTTTGACAGCAATCGTTAAAACAGATTCGCTTCGATTCGGAAAAATAGGTTTCGGTCCAAGTGATCTCGATCTTACCACGTCTAAATTTACCAATAGCCAGGAAGTCCTGGCATCGGCCGTTATTTCGTCGAAACGTCAGCGGTTTACGTCATTTCTGCCCACGCGTAATTTACAGGCCGAAGCCTCCTGGGATGTTGACCACATCAATTTTACGAGCCGTATTGAGCAGGCCGACAGTAGTGGCCGGTTCGTAAACCGGGCCGATCTGAACGGCGACCTGAGCTTCAAAGGAGACGCCATTGATCTGACGTTTCGCCAGTCGAAACTGCGTGTACTCGATGGCGACTGGACACTAAACCCCCAAAGCCTGATTCGAAAAGTAGGTGATGATTACACAATCCGGGACCTCTCGCTGTTGAATGATAACCAGTTGGTACAGGCATCGGGTAAGATTTCGGCCGACACGTCCGAGCATCTGGCTGTCGAAGCCCAAAATTTCCTGCTGGCCTCTCTGAACTCCGTAATGAATACGAAACTTGGCGGGATTTTGAACGGCTCTATGGCCATTCGGAATCTGTACAAAACGCCCATTCTGGAAAGTTCTTTATCGGTCAAAGAGCTTTCTTACGAAAATGCGCTCATTGGCGATATAAATGGCCAGGGCGCCTGGGATCAACTGGCGCAACGCTTGAATGTAGATGCACACGTAAGTCGCAACGGTGCCGATGTCGTCACGCTGAAAGGCAACTTTACTCCGCAGCAAAAAACCAATCCACTTGCGCTGAACGCCACCGTCAATAATGCCGATTTGTCGTTATTGGAGCCATTTACAAACGGTTTGTTTTCAAATCTGGGGGGCATCGCCAGCGGGGTTGTGGCAGTTAGCGGAAAGCCAGCCATGCCGATTTTGAAAGGGGAAGTAGCCATACAGGGCGGTCGCGGACGATTTGATTACCTGAAAGCTGATTTCACCTTCGACGATAAAATCTACTTCGGGGAGAATGATATCGTTACCCGGCAACTTACGTTACGCGACCCACAGGGAAACACAGCTTCGCTTCGGGGTGGCGTTTACCATGACGGCTTTCGGTACTTCACCCTCGGTTTCGACGCTGACTTCAAGAATTTCAAGATCATGAATACGCTGGCCGCCGACAACGACGCTTTTTATGGGCAGGCGGTTGTAACCGGGCGGGCAGAGTTGTACGGCCCCATCAACAACCTGACTGTCCGCGCAAACGTGGCCAGCAACAAAGGGACGAGAATTTATATTCCATTGGATGGAGCAACATCTGTAGCGGCTGATGATCAGATTCGATTCGTCAGCCATATACCTGGTGAAGTGACCGGAAAACCGGGAAGTCAGACAGCGACAAAAACGGAAGGCGACCTGGATTTGTCGAACATTCAGATGGATTTCAACTTCGACATTACGCCCGATGCGTATTGCGAAATTCAACTGGACCGCCAAACGGGCGATATTATTAGCGCCTATGGACAAGGACGAATAGCCATGAAGGTCGATACGAAGGGCGACTTTACGATGACGGGCAATTACGAAATTCAGAAGGGGGAGTATACCTTTACCTTCCAGAATATCATCAACAAGCGATTTCAGATTCGCCCTAATAGTCGCATTACCTGGACGGGTGATCCCTATGGCGCTTTGCTGGACGTTACAGCCGCTTACACCCAATACACCTCACTGGCCCCCCTCCTGCCAACAAATGGAACGACAACCAATACACGGGCTGATCAAACACGGCGGTACCCGGTGGACCTTGTCATTAAGTTAACCGGCGAACTGGGCACTCCTACCATTAGCTACGACCTGGACATTAAAGAATACCCTTCATCGTCAGACTTCCGGCAATCAGTAACAGCGTTTAAATCACGGATTCAGAGCAACGACCAGGAACTTACCCGCCAAGTGAGTAGCGTTTTGCTCTTTAATCAGTTGCTTTCAGAAGGTCAAAACCTATTCGATCAGGGTCAGGTGAATAGTGGTGTAGCCAATAGTGTAAGTGAATTACTTTCCAACCAGATCAGTCGGTTAGCCTCTAATCTGAATGATAAATTGGATGTAGGCGTCTCTTTCGGTGGGTTTACCAGCGGCACCCAGAACGACAATTTGCTTAATAACTTACAGCTCCGGTTCTCATACCGGCTCTTAAACGACCGGCTGCGCATCAGCCGTGACGGTGGCTTTACCTACGGGCAAAGTCAATATAATGCAGCCAGTCTGCTCGGCGAGTGGACTCTCGAATACTTCATAACACCCGATGGCCACCTGCGGGCAAAAGTCTATAACCGAAATCAGCAAAGTATATTGAGCCAAACCAGCTTCAACAGTACCATTACAACTGGCGGGGGAATGAGTCTGCTTTACACGCGCTCGTTCAATCGGCTCTTTGGCAGCAAACGGAACACACCCGGCCTGACACCTCCTAAGTCGCCCGATGAACCAACGCCCTCCCCCAGCCCTACCCCAACGGTTTCGGTGATTGATAAGTGAGGTTGAGTCAGTAAGTTAGTAAGTCAGTAAGTTGGTAAGTCAGTAAGTCAGTAAGTGGCTGACGCCATAGCAAAACACGCGTCAGCCACTTACTGACTTACCAACTTACCAACTTACCAACTTTAATTATTTTCCCCATTGAGGGTTAAAAAAGGGGGTTTCTTTCTTTATCTTCTTGTACTCTTCCCTTCTTATATGAATTTCGTCCAACGGCTGTTGCTTGTCGTTTCTCTTAGTATTTCCAGCCACACGCTGCTGGCTCAACGCACCTTTACTAACCCGATTAAAAATTCCGGGCCTGACCCCTGGGTGTTGCAAAAAGACGGCTGGTATTATTACATGAATACCACCGGCAGCAATCTAACCCTCTGGAAAACCAAAAACATCGCCGATCTCGCTACTGCCGAAAGCAAAGTCGTTTACACGCCACCGACCGGGCAACCCTACTCACGGGACTTATGGGCTCCTGAAATCCACTCATTCAAGGATGAGCGGGGCGAGGCTCGCTGGTACATCTATTTTTCAGCCGACTCGCTCAATAACCTCTCGCACCGCGTTTGGGTCATTGAAAACCCATCGTCCGACCCAATGCAGGGTGACTGGACGATGAAAGGAAAAATTGGCGATAAAGACAACCATTGGGAGATCGACATGTCGGTGATCGACTATAAAGGTCAGCTTTATGCAGCCTGGTCGGGCTGGGAAGGCACCACAAACGGTCGGCAGGATATTTACATCGCCCGGCTCCAGAATCCCTGGACGATTGATGGCAACCGGGTCAAAATCTCACAACCCGATCAGCCCTGGGAGATGCATGGCGATGTACCACAGGCCTGGCAAAAGAATGGTGAAGTGCCCAAAATATACGTAAACGAAGGCCCGGAATTCCTTCCTCACAACGACCGCCTGTTCATTGCTTATTCGGCCAATGCCTGCTGGCTTGACTACTGTCTGGGCCTGCTCACCTATACCGGAAAAGGTGATTTGCTTGACCCAAAAAGCTGGACAAAAAGTGCACAGCCAGTCTTTACCCAGGCACCGGAAAATGGAGTTTGGGCACCCGGTCACGGCGGATTTTTTCGTTCTGCGGATGGAAAAGACTGGATGATCTACCACGCCAACCCCTCGGCAACCGATGGATGTGGAAATAAACGGGCTCCTCATATTCAACCGTTTACCTGGAATGCCGATGGATCGCCCAATTTTGGCAAGCCTGTGTCAAAAACACCCATTCCCGTACCCTCGGAGCAATAAACATTTACTATTTACTTCCCAAAACAGTCATTTTTAATAACCCCAAGTCTCTCTTATGAAGCGTTTATTTGTTATAGTACTCCTGTTCATTTCCACAATCTCACTGGCTCAACAAAACGCTGTACGTACGCGCTGGTCGGCGGCTAAGGCAAATGCCTGGTATGCCAAAGAACCGTTTCTGGTAGGTTCCAACTACGCACCTGCCAATGCGATCAACGAACTGGAAATGTTTCAGGCCGAAAGTTTCGACCCTGCTACGATTGACAAGGAACTGGCTATGGCCGAGAGCCTGGGCATGAATACCATGCGGGTTTTTCTGCACGATCTACTCTGGCAGGATGCTGCCGGTTTCACTAAACGGCTCGATCAGTTCCTGACTATCTGCGCCAAGCACAAAATCCGCCCTATGCTGGTTCTGTTCGATTCCTGCTGGGACCCATACCCAAAGTTGGGAAAACAGCACGACCCAACGCCAGGCATCCACAACTCGGGCTGGGTGCAAAGTCCGGGTGCCGATGCTCTTTCTGACGTTTCACAATACCCACGTCTGGAAACCTACGTAAAAGGCGTTGTTGGCGCGTTTAAGAATGACACGCGCATTTTGGCCTGGGACACCTGGAACGAGCCCGATAACGCTAATGACAATAATTATGGACAGAACTACTTAAAAACAGAGCTGCCTAAAGACCGCAAGATCGCGATCATTACGCGGCTGCTTCCGCAGGTTTTCCAATGGGCACGTGCGGCTGGTGCTACACAACCTCTCACGTCAGGCGTCTGGATTTATCGTTCCCCCGACGACTGGCAGAATTCGACCAAATGGTCGCCTATGGAAAAGGTGCAATTCGAGAATTCTGACATCATTACGTTTCACCAGTACTCCAACCCTGGCGACCTGGAAAAAGTCATTCCAGCTCTGCAAACTTTTGGCCGACCCGTTATCTGCACCGAATACATGGCGCGGGGCGTTAACAGCAAGTTCCAGACCCACCTGCCCATTGCGAAGAAGGCAAAAATTGGCATGATCAACTGGGGATTTGTAGCGGGAAAAACTCAAACCTTCTTACCCTGGGACAGCTGGCAGAAGCCCTACGTAAACGGTCGCGAACCGGCTGTCTGGTTCCACGAAGTATTCAAACAGGACGGAACACCTGTTGATCCGGCCGAAGTAGCCGCTATCAAACAGGCAACGGGAAAGTAAGTCGCTAGTTTCGCAGAGTAAGAAAAAAATACACGAACGAACCAACTGATTCCCAGCGGATAGCCAATTAGAAGCTGATTTAATCACATTTTTTTTGATCAGTCCCTTGCATGGAATACCTCAAACCCCTACTTTTGTGCCACGATAAAGGAAGACGGCAACGTTAACCGGAAATTAAAAAGTTGGTTCGGTAGTTCAGTTGGTTAGAATACCTGCCTGTCACGCAGGGGGTCGCGGGTTCGAGCCCCGTCCGGACCGCCAATGAAAATCAAGCACTTACAGTATAAAAACTGTAAGTGCTTTTTTGTTGGTGTACATTTTGGTGTACAAAAGCTAACCGCTTGCTTTTATGGATGTGCTCAATACCTTACCGAGTATTCGCCTACTACATGATCGTCTTCATGCCTTAGATGAGAATGAACTCTCCACTGAAAAACAGGAAGAATTACAAAAATTTAAATTACGAATCGCTGAGCTTATTAGCCTCATTGAGGAGTTTAATGCAACTTTCAGTAACAGAGGATGGGTTGCCTACGATAGTCTTAATGAGCCAGTTATGAAAAAAGTGTTAGAGATTTCTCGAAATAAGGGGGTCAATCAAGCCGAAGAATATCTAGTTAATTACTATGATGAACGTATATGTAGTCTGGGCATAGCATCGTTATTTGGAATTAATGCTTTTAGGCCTCGGCTCCATTTACTTAAGTTAGCTTTCGAAGATTATATATGTGGTCGATACCATTCATGTATCCCCATATTATTAATGATGACAGATGGCGTAGTTGCTGATGCTGGGAACAATCTAGGATTCTTTTCAGAAAAATCTGATGTTACAGCTTGGGATTCAATTAGTGGGCACGAAAAGGGATTAAAAACTTTAAAGGAAATATTCTATAAGTCGAGACCCACAACACAGAAGAGCAAGATAACACTCCCATATAGGAATGGAATCCTTCATGGCCGAGATTTAGGTTATGCCAACAAAGAGGTTGCAGCTAAATGCTGGGCCTTACTTTTTACTATTAAAGATGTTTTGAAAGCTCAGCGCGATTCAGAAATCAATAAGAAGAAATATGAAGTAGATAAAAACAAAACCTCTGCTGACATTCAAAAAGATATGCAGCATTTAGAAGAGGAATTACGTGAGGCTATAATTATGAGTGAGTATAAGCGGGCTTCGGGTGAACTCGGAATTGACATTCCAATCAATGGTAGTTCTGACGAATACTCATTGAATACCCCTGAAAGAGCCTTGGTAGAGTTCCTTGAACTGTGGAAAGGCAAAAAATATGGGCCTATGTCTGAGTACATGTTTCTGCCGAGTTCTTTGACCAAGAGTAAAATGGCAGGTAGATTAAGGAAGATTTTTGATAATAAAGACCTATTACAATTTACGATAACTGACATCACTGATTTATCAGCCTGTAGAGTTGAAATTATAGTTTTGTTAGAAATTTCGCTCAAAGATAGCTTTACATCTAACCGTAGTGTTACTTTTAGATTGTTCCACTGTGAATTAAATACAGCAACTTTAATTGCAAACCCTACAAAAATAGGTAGATGGAAAATCGTAGAAGACTTCTATACCCTCAGCCAAATAGGAACAACTTTAGATTACCTGGATGATCCTAATTGATGAAGAGTCATCTGATACTACCATTAGTAGTACTGTTGTACTTCGTCAGCCAAAAGTGGACAGATTCAGACGAAAAGGGAAGAGAGGTTTTTAGCCATTGATAACTCGACTGCTTTTTTTTTGAATTCCTCGTCGTACTGCCTTCTGGTTTTCATTATATATTAAGTTAAATCATATTTAACTTAATGTCCAGTTAAATGTAGCAAGTCCAAGTGACACGGGAAGTAAACGGCTACGCATTATGAGAACGTCCTTTTTGGTAAGCAATTACTTCTTCTTCTGTAAGGAAGATGTTGGGTACATGGACGCTGTAATGAATTGGCTCTGAAAAGATTTTATATTCCTCTTTTGGATGGACACTAATTCTAAACCCGCTCACACCAATCTCATATTCTTCTCTGGGCTCAGTAATAATAGTCCCATAATTTGCATTGCTAATGAATATTATGGCAATGTGATAAATTTTTCCTTTATAATAATTGTAATCGATGCGCTTCCCTTCATAATCCGTGCCTGCAGCATCAAAGGGAATATATACTTCGTCGCCTACGGTAAAAGGGAGCGTGTAGTCGAAATAAAGGTGTAAAGGCATAGCTTCCTATTAAGTTTTAACACAAATTTTTCGATTCAGCCCACTTAGGACATTTCTCGTATCATACGAATGCCCTGTGAGCAAGCCTAAAACTACCCACCCAGGGGAGTTCAGCTTGTCAACAGTAGCTGCCCAGTGAGCTAAAAGCCGCCAAACAGGGGCGTTCAAACTGTGGCAGGAAACGCGGAAATGGCGACTCAAAATCTCCATTTTCCGAGCCAAGCGGTTTGTCGACTGGAAGCCGGACTTTAAATCATAGCTTGTCCGGTCCAACCAACGCCCCAGAGGGTTGATGATGAGCGAATCGCTACACTGAACTACAGTCGATTAAACCTTTACACCCTCTATATGTTGGAATGCCGACTTTCCTGTGGGACACGTACGGCCTATCGCCAGACAGCCCTCCACGCAGAGTAATAATAAACTTTCCACTTCATTTCAAAAAGAATATCTCTGTTGGCTTGGGCTTACCTTTTGTTCTGTCGATGGTTGATTTTAATACATTAAAAACATTATCATCTATGCACGGAACATTAAAGTTTCCTTTTGCGATAATTGAGTTATCAATATGCCCGTTTATGCCAATCCAATGCCCCATTTCATGAGTGATAAGAGGAGTAATTTTTATCTCTTTCCCCTCTAGATTTCCAAATAATGTGGCACCATTATCTCCTGTAAAATAAAAATTTTGAGTATTTGAAACTATTCCAGATTTATCTCCATAAGCGACTTCTCGGCTTCCGCCTTGCCTATTAAGTTTATCAAAATTTTGATTTAATTCTATAATAAATTTTGACTTTGATGGTTTGATTTTTTGGCAAAGATACTTTCGAACTTCAACTATACTTGGTTGAAGATGCCACCAATCAGGAGTATTACATAAAGTTCCTATCGCTGTATCGTTAGAATCCAGCCTTGCATAATTAATACCATACGATGTTTTTGAACAACGAAATAAAATAATATCTAAATCTAAATCTATAATAAAAGGATGTAGCCACTGTAATTTCTGTTCCTCTGATTTATCATTTACGTTAGCCTTTCTTAATAGAGCAGCCAATAAGGAATTCATGTAATAATTATGGCCAATCTTGACAAGAATTAAATTGTTATAACTACAATTATAGCAAGCATAGTTCCAAGCTTGTAAAGCTTTTACTATAATCAATTCTAATTCAAGTTTACTACTACTAGACAGAAGGGAGCTATTATCTTTAATCGAAATATCTAATATTTCATTACCCGAGAAAGCAGATTGTGAATCAGTAGAATTTTTATCACTTGGACTGTGCTTTTGTAAACATAGTAAATCCATAGGTGTGTCAATAAAGACAGATGGATTCTCTATCCGCTTATCTTGTGCGAACGCCGAGCCACATAAAATGGAACTTACAACAATCGCAATAAAAAACGTCTTGTTCATAAGTCTTATCGGGTACTTAGTTAGAAGTATCATTCCCTTACTCAGTATTAAGATTAAGTTTGTTCCTTAGTTGAGTAGCTTTGCTTTTTATAACTTCTGCTTGTCTGTCACAGGCTTCTGGATTTCTTGCTTTTAAACAGGCATCTAACCCTAAGCATTCCCTCTCAATCTCTGTTGCTAATATATAACTGTCATTAATAGTTTTTTCAAAAGAACTTTCTAATCTGTTTTTTGGAGTGGCATTCTTAATGCCCCAAAATGCCAAAGCTGCGATTACAACCGATCCAACAAGGCGTATTTGTCTATTTGAGTGATTTAACGTAAAAAACGCTTTACTTGACTTATAAAGAATCAAACCAATTAATGCCGAAACTATTGCCCAAATAACCGGTATAAACAGTATAATAAGGTCTAGATTCATGGTTTCATTTAGTGAATTGTTTTATAGATAAAATCATTAATATTTTTTTCAATTATACTGCAAAAAATATCACTACCAGCGTAATTTTTATTTTTCAAAACCATTATCATTTTTGCCTCGGCTTTTAAACTACATGGTACAATTTTCATTTTGTTATTTTGGCAAACCTCTTCAATTATTCTAATTTGATATAATGAGTTTGTGTTCTTTTTTCTGTTCAAAACTGACTTTGTGAATATCAAAATTTCAGTTTCAACTATACCTGAATACTCAATTTGTATTCTATATTTCTCTATCGATTTAAGTAAGCTCTTGTGTAAAGAAAACAAACTCAAGTCTCTTAATATCTCTGCGTCTGTAATATCTATAAGACAATCTTTTGTTGGGCATAATTTTTTATATGCTATTCCAACTAAGTCAATTTTTGGGAGTTCGGAATTGTAAAGACTAGGTGCATCTTTAATAAGCGTTTTACAAGAACCTGCTTGTAAAGTATCTTTACATAAAGATATTGGCGCAAATCCTTTTGGCACACTTTGCCCGAGTACGTACTGTGAAATAAATAAAAAAATGAATAATATCTTGTTCATTTATTAATATTAGATTAAACAATTTGAAGATTACTAATTTTGTGTGAAAATGAGACGTAATAAAAATAGATAAGCTCGAAAACTGCTTTGTTCAACTCTCCCCAACCGGGGCGTTTTCTGTGTCGCAAGTACCCGTCCAACTTGTCCAAAGTCGATTATTACGGTGTTTCCTGCGTCAACCGAAACTTGACTAATAAGTCTAAAACCACCCTGTCACGGGACGTGCGGCCTATCGCCAAGACGCTGGCACACACACTTTTTTTATGCTTTTACTATTCATTCAACGCCACAAAGAGCTGATCGTGAGCGAGTTATTTTCCTAAACGCGAGTCAGTTCCACCTATAAACCCTTTGTCGGTTGGGCGGCAAACGCTCCTTCTTGAAGTGCTGCCTATCAACGTAAACAAACCTACGCGAAGCGAGACAAGGAAATCTTACACAGCCGAATTTCACAACCAGCCTGATGCTCAAGTGCCCGCTGTCACGGGAGAGTGGCCTTGCTTTTGGGCTTGCCTAACGCCCAGTTGCCCATTGTCGTTGGGAACTTGCTTGGCGCTAAAACCTGACTAACACGCGGTTACCTATTGTCAGCCGAAGCCTTTTCTCTTTTTTAAGTCTGACTAACGCCCAAGTGCTGATGGATCTGTAAACAACTTGATAAAATGCATGTACCTGCTCCTTTTACACACTCAGGCTAACCCGCTGAGTGCTTGACTTCGGGACGTGCTTCATGTAGCCAGAAGCTTTAGATTATATTTTATGGCTTTAAAAAACATGGCCAGCCAATTCGACCACTTCGGCATTAGTTAAAACTCATTTAGTTCTAACCGTTCAAAGAGATTATTTAAATGAGCATATTTGTAATATATATCTATATATTGTTGAACAGCACTTGAATCGCGCATTTTTTTTAGATGATATCCGAAAAAATATAACTCCTGACCTGATATTTTATCTAA
>CAXTJJ010000072.1:0-15452 GCA_964244155.1 uncultured Spirosoma sp. | reverse complement strand
CATTTTGGGTGCCTACCCAGATAAAGCCCAGATGATCCTGAA
Organism: uncultured Spirosoma sp.; assembly: GCA_964244155.1. Taxonomy (GTDB): domain Bacteria; phylum Bacteroidota; class Bacteroidia; order Cytophagales; family Spirosomataceae; genus Spirosoma. The sequence goes on along the minus strand of CAXTJJ010000072.1, from coordinate 15,410 downwards.
TCAGGCTGAAAATTGAGTTGTCGGGCAAGCCATCGACTGTGGTCAGGTGTTCAAAGTAGATGCGCGGGGCGGTTCGACTCAACTGATCTTTTGGTGATTGAGCCGAGAGGTTCTGCCAGATCAGGATACCTAAAGCCAGTGCTGTCAGTGTAGAGAATGGTTTCATCGTTCGTTGATTGTACTGGTAAGTAAATTATAAACTGGGGGCCTTTTCCTTCTACACTCTCCACTTCAGTGTGCCGACGTGTCCTTATGTAAAAATGTCATAACTCAGCGATAAGCCTAAGCCCGTACCTTCACCGGTCGGTTTAGTGGTGAAGAAGGGCTGGAAAATTTTTGCCTTTACTGCCTCCGACATGCCAACCCCATTGTCACGCACCGTCATAACGAGCTGGTTGGGCTGGCGCTCCGTGCGGACGGTTACCAGCGGGTGGTAATTAGCATCAGTAGTTTGTTGCTGTTGACGTATCTAGTTTAAGAGTACTTTGGAAATGAAACAGAGCTTGTTAAAAATTAGCACTTCGTTGGTAGACAAGTCCCAGGTTACCTAATGTGTAAAATAATAATTCACTGCTTTTTTACTAATTTTTTGGGCCGCAGGAAGCGCTTTTACGACATAAATTAAGGCGCTGTTGCGTTGCTCCCGTTTCTGGTAGAACGTACCGAGACTGTACTAACAATTGGCTACTACCTTCGTCGAGGGTGATTTTCCCAAGAATTCTTTAATCCGGCGATATCTAGCTTTGGCTTCCGAATCATTCCTTTTGAAGGCTTGCTATGTCGCAAGCCTTAATTCACCCTCCCTACCCCATCTACATACTTGATTCGTTTAGCCAGATCAACCGCCTGCTGTGTAAAGTATATGGCTGAATCGATCTGAGTACCAAAATAAGCTCTGCATTTTTTCCACAGTAGCTTGACGCGGGTGGTGTCGGAATTGGCCTTGGCATGTCGCTGTTTCTACAGGTCGATCTACTGCTTCAGGGTTAGCTGATCCGGTTCTGGTGATGGCCTTGTCTGAGCGAGCTATGAGCTTGTATCTACTATAAACTTCCATGAAAGCGCGAACGCATATAGAATAGTTTTCATAATATACTTCGTTTATGGGTAGTCAGCTACCAGTTGCAAACACTATTCTTTAGGCGAATAGGTGTTCGTGCCCTCTTAAATGTCAATTTTCACAGGACAGACTGAGGGTGCGTAGCATTCTCAATTTCTGGAGTAAATATGGTATAGGTCAATACTAATGACTAGTACTTTTGGCACTAATTCTATTAAATTTCGAATGGTTCTTATTGGGAGCCGAAAATACGTTAGTACTTAGTGAATGATGTCAGGTAAACCTGGATAAAGGGACTGTAGGGCCTTCGCAGTACTAAATAGAAAGCGTAATTGACTAACTATAATGGTCAGATAGTGAAATTAAGGACTCAGTTCCGGTATGAATTGGACGTTTTCGTGAACGATTTCTATTCATGGCTAAAGCAAAGGTATATACCTCGTAAACAATCGATTAAGTAGTTCAGAAAATAATAATTTTAGCCTTTTTGTGAACGATTTTTTATGAAATTCCTGAAATTATCCGGTTGTGTAAGCACTATTTAATACCATGAATAAGGCACCAGTTGAGCCGGAGGAGAATGTGTAGGAATGTAAATACAGGTATGTTGTGCAAAGAAAACGGGACTTACCTATACTAGATGTATTAGAGGACTGATCTGAGTTTATCAAGTTAAATTTTGCCTTGGGAAAACTGAGTACTAGTGCCCTCTAATTCTATCAGAACGAAATAGTCTAATTTTAATATCTGTCCAATCTAATCAGTCGCATAGAAGGAGCAAAAAAACCTACCTTTGTGGTTGCTTAGAGTACAGATATGGATCGACTCCAGGGACTTACAAAAGCAACAAGTTTATTTTGGTCACAGATCTGCTCAAATCACACTAAACGAAGTTTTGAATTGTACCCTTTGGGGCTTATCCGTCTAAATATCCAAAATCTGGTCAAACATTAACCCGCTCCACCCTTCGCCCCTGCCGGTAGTCTTACTTCTTCCGACCCAGAGCCTGGTTTTACCGTTGAGCCATCTTGTTCTTTTAAATTGTCTTTTCAAGATAACGCCTGATCTTGGAACTTCCTCTTCCTCAATAAAATGGACCGGCTGCTGCTCGTTCAGGATCCGGCTGAATGGCGGTACGGCATTCGGAATACGGGCTCTCTGCAATCTGATCTCCTGCTGATCGGCAGACTTGTGTACCGGGACAAACGGAATCCAGTTTTCAGGCACCGAAGTACCGAGCAAATAACGCACTTTAGTTTCCGGGTCGACCGGTGCAAAATCCTGGTCAAACCTTGGCCGGTTTATTTTCACGTCCCTGCCGCCACCGGCAGCCGAAGGAACTGTACTCTCAATCGCCCATACCATATTCGACATTTCGTCCCGCATGAAATTGATTTTTTCTATCGGGTCGCCTGGTTGTGATTTCAGTAAGGTTGGCGGTAGGTAAAACCGATTTCTGGCGGATGTTTTATTCTGTCTTTCAGTATGACGGAAAACTGCAAACTGATGCCAGTCCTTTTCCGGATCGGTGAAAGTGGGCTGAATCAGGATATTTTGTCCAAATACATCGGTAACGAGTATGCCTTTCACCTCGCATAAGGTGTTCATTTTCATCTGATAAGGAAGAATAAACCAGTCGTTAGAATACGTAAGGCCATATTCGGCGACCAAAAGTGACAAAAGGCCCGTAGTACCTGTTTCCATTTTTCCGAAATCTGTCCTGCTTTCCTCCATTTGCCAATATCTCGGATTAGGCATACCGCTGAAAACAAGGGACGAAGGCAGGAATGTTTGTACAACTTCTTTCAAATTGTCCTCCACGATACCATCGTCAGCATTCACATCCCTGACATTCTCATCAAACGACACCCAATCCAGTTTACCGGATGCATACTGGTCGGCAATCAGGCTCACCTTTTTTCCCTCTTCAAGATGTGGCAGGTCAAGCTCAAAATTATACTCCATGTTTTCCGGTATCCAGGCAGATTGTCCTTCAAGAGGCTGATTGTACAATTGCGCAAACCACGCGGTAAAGTTACGAACGACCACCTCTGTCAATGGACCAACATCAGTAGTATTCACCGACGGTTCATTCTGGATGAAAGTTGCATATTCTCCGCTGTTTATTTTTTCCAAAATCACAAAACCATCCGGAAAACTTCCCATGACGGCCTGGCCGAGAAAAACAGCTTCCTTATCTGCATTATTTATGTTTTCAGTGATCGGAAATGTTTTCAGTAATAACCCCACGTACGATTTCAGGTTATTTTGTTTTAATATCTTCACAAAATGTCTGCCCATTTGCAACCGCAGATATAAATTCGGTTCAAGTTTTTCTTGCTCTATCTGCATTTCAAGTGGGGTTTCCTGCGCTTCATATGTAAAATTTACGCCACTTTTCAGTTTGATGATCTCCGGCTGTTGTTCCTCGGCCAGAATTTTTGCCTGGCACGCTGTCGCAGCATCCTCGCCCTGAAATTCGCCCAATTGCCACTGCCGTGACAACAGCCAGAGTGGATCGGCGATCTCAGCTCGCAAACTTTTTTCAAACTCCGACGATCTGGGAAGTCCTTCGAGCCGGTTGCGGTTCGACACAACAGGTTTTATAAACTTCTGGTCTGCGACCGCAGCCGTGGTAATTTTTAATTTTACAAAATTTGACTGTGGCATGTGATCAAGGGTTATTAATTTTTATCCCATTTAGCATACAATTGCAGTGCCTGGCTTTTGACCGTTGTCATAAACTTATCGTTAAGAACCATGTAATCCAGGGAAACATTGGCTTCATTTACATCAAATGACGCGATCGTCATGGGCAATAATACCCTCAGCGCATCATGCTCCATGATATGGTCCGGCTCGACGGCCCTGGTTTTGGCACGGCGGAAGGTATCATTCAGTATCCCCTGCAAACTGTCCCAGTCCCATTTGCCGCCACCGGTTGGCTCTATCGCCAGTATCAGGCTCTGGGGTGCCGCAGCATTTGGCTGATTATAATGATAGGCAATGCCTGTTATCTCTTCATCGATTGGTATTTTTTCAGTCCACTCGTCAATCATCAGTACTGACTGAAGCTCCTCCACATTTTTCGCACTACTGCCGTGAACCGTAAACGCAACTGTATCGCCCGTAATGTTAAAAGGTTTTCCACCGTACTCCGTCGGAAATTCCATTCCTACCCAGCTGTCGTCCGGCCTGAAAGGAACCTGCGCCACACTCAACACTACCTCATTTTCGCTTATTGCCTCCGCCATCATCCGTAGTGTTTCGAATTTGGCCGTGGCAGGCCTTACCCTGGAAACGGATTGCACCCAGGTTTCAATGGCCAATGTTTCGGTAGTGCCAGCGGATTCTGTGGCAAATTTTAGCAACTGCGCCTGATCATCAAGCGATTGTTTCAACTCCTCCGGATTGCTGAATTTGAATCTTGGTACAATCAAAAAATCATCGCCCGCAACTGCTTTGGATGCATCCGTATACAATCTACTTTTGATCGAACCAACCGTTTCGGCAGCAGCAAGTGTTAGTTTGTCACTAGTTATTTTCAGTTTTTCCTTCACTATCCGCCATATATTCGCCGTCTTGGTGAGCAAATCAAACCGGGTCTGCGCGGTAATAATAGTTAGGTTTTCCGGGTACGCCAGCTGCACCCCATATTCCGACGCCATGATCTGGAAGCGAACGATTCTCTTAACGCCCTCGGGACTCAGTTCCAGTTTTTCGAAACGATCTTTCTGGCTGGATATCAAGGCAGGATTGTCAAAAAACTCCCCGAATGTGGCTGGGTTAAATTCGTCATTTTCGACAACCGTCGTCGGTGCAAAATTGTTAAAATCATCAAACTCCGCGGTTAGTCTCGTCAATGCATCTTCGATCCGGCCCTGAAAATCAGCAAAATCAATACCGGCAGGATCGACACCTTCGGCGCTAACCTGTCTTGATTTTGAGACAAAATCACCTGCATTTCCGACCCGCACATTACCCATTACCCCCTTGACAGCCCTAAGCAAGGGATAAAGCTGGCCAAAAGTAGTTTGCTCATTATCAGCAAGTACCGGACTGAATTCAATTTTAACAGAAAGATCATTTGCCACAGCCGCCTGATCACGAAATAGAAATGCAATCCTAGATTCGAGCTCGGTCGCACCGCCTGCCAGGTCTTCGCTAATTATGTATACCAGATCAAGGGGCTGTAACCCCAGATCTGCAAGACTGATAAAGTTGGCTGTGACCTCAGTATCCTGCTTGTCCAAAGCGGCCACACGGCAAATGACCCGTCGCGGATCTCCGATCAGTTGGGATATCCACTGGTTAAGTCCGGGTTCTATAGCCGAGCGGTTTGAAAGCACGTTTGTCCAGCCCTCCGCCAGATCGACATTCGAAGTATTCAAATGGAGCGTAATTCTGTGCGTATAAGTAAATAAACTTGACCGTGGCGTATCAGTAACCTGGATTTCCGGTGGTACATCGGCCAGCAAAGTAGCATTGAGCACCCCAGCAGTCCTGTCCCGGTTGCCCTGCGTCAGCTGGTATGCTCCCTCTGCCAGCAATAGGTCATTACAAGCATCCAGCGTATCCGAAAGTTTGTTGCGAATTGCCAGCACCAGCGTTGCGTCCTGGTCATTGGGAACGATCTGTCTGATTTCACCTTCACTGGCTTTCTGAACTTTCAGTCCATTGACAACAGGATAGGAATCAATCGTCTCCTGTGCTTCCGGCGCACCTTGTTGCGGAATTGAAAGGTTCTCCATTTCATATTTATCCCTGAACGGTTGAATATAAACGTTCAGGTTTGCCGTGTTGCTGCTGGTCGTATCGTGCAGTGCCCTTTCAAACTGGTAACCCAGCAGTACCTCGAGAGACTGTCCGTTCCGAATGCCTTCCAGCAGACTCGATGCACTTCGGGTGCGCTCGCTGGAAAGGTTCACCGCGTAGGTTTCGGGATTTTCGGTCGTTGCATGATTGTGATAGCCCGCCAGCAACAGCCCGGCCGCGGTCGCATGATTGAGCGATGGCACGTGTGTAAAACCGGCATTCTCTTTTAGTTTGATCGTTGGCATTCCATTTTGCGGCCTGAGCCTCTCAGGTATATCCTCTTCACGAATCGTGCTGTGTGTTTCGGATTTCAGGTTTTCGACCCAGCCATAAGCCCCGACATAAATACCCTTCGGATTAGCCCGCCGATTGGTCTGGAGTTTTTTACTGAAAAGCCCTGTTTGCCAGGCATCGAGCCGATAGGAGCATAAGTCTACAAAATCACTGAGCCGTTGCTCCAGTGTCAGCGTCGGCAACCCCGAAAGCAGGTCCATCGATTTGCGCATGGAGGCAATGTTCACAGAATCGGTAGTGGCCTGCGCTTTATCAAGCAGATAATCTCCGATGCTGGTCTGGATGGTCGAAAATTTCTGATCATTGACTTTCTTTGGTTCACCGCGCAGCAATTCAAAAGTGGTTAAGTCTTTTTCTTCTTTGTCGAAATTGTAAAGGCTCTTCTCAAAGCTTGCCGTATTGATCACCACATCATTCTTGTTGTACACTTTAAGCGCAGCATGTTTCAGTTCCGACAAAAGGGCGTGGCGGAGCAGGAGGCAAAGCAATGTCCTCGGCGGGGTATCGCCACTAAAATTGACCGATTCCAGCTCAGCGAGCGTTGCTTTTTGTGCCATCCATTCGATATAATTCATTCCCGATACAGGCATTTTAGGCAAAAATGCGGAGTCGGCAATGGCACCAACTTTGACCAGTTTGTTCGCCGGGATGTCATTGGTCCTTTTATAAAAATACAAATTGCTGATCAACGGGTGGAAGTTGTCCGGGCCGGTTGCATCAAACCCTAACTCGCCAAGAAATGCAACAATGATCCGGTTAAGGCCCGCGATCTCATTTTTAAAATCACCCAGATTAATGTTCGGAAGCGTGTAGCTGAAATCCGGAAGATTGCCCAGTCTTTGCCGGAATGAGACAGAACCGGACTGCAACCCCATGATCTTCATGAGCACCTCGGACGTGTTGCCCGCCATACCGACCCGGGCTACACGGCTGGTCGCAAATGAATCCCAAACTTTCTGGAGTTCCCTCAGTACCCTAGTCATTCCCGAGAAAAAACCAGCGTCATCATTCCATTTCGTCATGTCACTGCTCACAAGGATGCCATACGGCTGATCACCCACCCGTATTCCCGGCAGTAATCCCCTTGCGGTGACATTGTTGGTAAAGAAGTCCCTGATCCGGTCCGCGTCGGCAGGTTTGACAGCCGGGTTCATCAGCTCATTGAAATAATAAGATAATGTGGCCGGGTACAAGGCCTTGTTCATAGCCAGTGCCTGCCGGTGCTCCGCCAGATCAGCGTGATTTATGTCTCTGAATATCTCCGGGTTAATGCCCAATGCCGATGCCATCAAGTTTAGGTCGGGACTTACATTTGGTCCGACATCTGTTTCCCTGATATCGTAATAACCCTTTGGAAGGACATCCTCATTTTTCGTGTACCCGGTGCCATCCTTTTCTGTATTGTTAGTGGGGGTCGCCTGCGGTGTGAGTGATAGCCCTCGTGATGAATAATGGTGGTTTTGGAAAAGGTCTTCAATGATTTGTGTGCCTGTTGGTGCGTCCACCGAATGGATCAGGCCCAATACAGTAATGCGTTCAATGACCCTATCCCCCGGTGTGAACATCGCATCGGTTAGCTTAATTTTCAGCCCCAAACCAATGCTCACAGCCTTATTGAAATCCTGCAGCCAGGCAATATCGGGACTGAAAGTAATTTCCTCCCCCTCTTTTTTTAACGCTTCGTCGGCCGCAAAAGGATCAGGACCCAGAAAAACAGTATCCGGAATAATTTCGCCGACCTGCTCATGCACGGCCCGCTCGTTTTGGTAAATGGTGAGCACAAACCGGTCGGGAAGCGCCTGTGTTCTTGGCGCGCGCGTCCAGGTGTGGCCCTTTATTTCCGGCTGCTCAGGAAATTCCAATGCTTCCGGAGGTATGGGCATGAATGACTGCCAGTTGACAGGCCGCGTGCTTTTGGCCGCCCATAACGCCCTTTGGGCACCGGTTAAAATGGTTCGGTAAGCTGCCCAGTTATCCTTTTTCAGGGTTTCTTGCTCCGGGTTCGCCGGATTTCTTGACATCTCGGCCAGCTTTTTCCAGTACGACTCCGCTGCATCTTTTTCCTGCTGAGTCAGTACCGGCTCGTGCGAATTGGCATGGATATCATCCGGAAAAATTCTGACCCAAAGCTCCGGGCTGTCTGTAACAGGCGGATTGATAAATCTGGTCTCAATTCTGACGGGCAGCAGCAAAATCGGTACAGGGCCTGTCAGGTTGCGCGTCAATGTTCTATGATCCAGGCGATGCAAGGCTTTTATTGCGTCATCCAGATCCAGTTTTGATTTTCTGAACTCAGTTTCGGTCGCCTGGAATTCCTCCAATACCGAGGCCAGATTCTCAGGTTTCTTCAAATTTTGAACCGTAAGCTTTTGTGAATAGTTGGCGCTGTCAGCTTTGTTGTAAACAGTACGCAATCTATTAATCCCGTCTATTGCCGATTGAAAGTCCGCCATGACATTAAAAGTTATTGTTCTAAAATTGGAAGATTATAGGCACGCTTGTAATTAATATATTCGACTTTCAACCGGGTGAAATCCTGGAAGCCTTTGTTTTGATCGACAATCTCCCTATCCAGCATTTCAGAAGCGTGCACCGCAACCATCACTGGCCTCTGTAGCAGGATAGCAGCCATATCGGCCGAGCTTCTGCCCCACTTTCCTTTCCGGCTTTCGGCTGGCGGTGAGAACCGTTGTGTTGGCGACAAATCGCCCGGTATAATTTTGGTTGTCACAAATGGCAGTTTTTCTCCATTGAAATTTTCCCACGAAAGGTCATTCCAGGTAAACACATTGGGTTTGTCGGGCTTATAACTAATATCCATCCCGAAGCGGGGTTCTCCCGGCACCTCGGCAATGATGAAAAACCATCCTTCCTTATTAGCTGGAAAATCCGCAACGATCTTATTACCAACAGCCTCATCTATGGTCAGATCAAATCCCAATAATTTAATGTCAGCCGGTATCTCGGCCTGGTATATTGGAAACCGCACCTGGGCTTTGTATTCAAGATCCGTCATGTGCTCATTAATAATCCATTTGTCATCCTTTTTAAAAGCCTTCTGAGCATAAATGACCGTGTTTGGAAATTTTTTGAGTAGATCTCCCCGCACTACGAAAACTAACTGTTCGGAATCTCCCTCTTTGTCACGCGCATTGTTCCTGCCCAGTTCATTGGTCAGCGGCCATTGATGAATAGGAGCAATATCTTTCAGATCATTAGCATCCTTGGAGGACGTCTCAGGTGTAACAAACCCTTTCACATCCCAAAACTGGCGGAAGTAAGTTCCCCTCATATCAGTAGGGAACTCGCGCCATAACAGCTCGCGCCCCATTTCGTAATTAAGGCCGATCAGGTAGGATTCAATGAATTTCTGATTGGTCCTTAAAAGTGAAAATGTATTGGGCTGGATCAAATGCAGGTTAGGCAAAATCAGCTCCTTATCCCGGTCAACCAGAAATTTGTACGTCGGTGCCGGAAAATCCGGATAGGCCATTGCCGGAAGAAAATCTGTTACTGGTTTAACCACGCCTGGCCCCCAGGTGATATGCGAATCCAGTAACCGTCTATAAGCATTGGATGGCTTGAAATTTTCCAGTACTTTCTTGGTAATAGACTGAACATCAATGCTTTTCTTTGCTACGGCTGGATCTACAAAGCCGAAGCGGGAACTGTATTCAGAATAGGCATTTCGGTAAGCAGGGTTTGGTATAAAGGTGGCCTGCACCCTTTCAGGCGGTGGAGCCGGTGGCCCCGGCGGATCTTGCAGTGGATTATTGTTCTGCACGTGTATACCCCCCCGTTCCGGCGTTGGTGGGTTCGGTACATTAAGACCTTGATTATTCTCCCGGACGAGTACCTGCTGTCTGATACTGGAATCAAATTTTCGGCTCCAGTTTTTAGCGGCAGGAAATCCACCTTCATAAGTCTTCTCATTAAAAATAGAAGTTGTCGAAAGATTTGATTCAAGGCTCCATACTTCAACTTCCTTGATTCGGTCCGGCGCTTTAATGGTAACGAGGTTCTCAATAGAGTGTAATCCCTCAAACTTATCGATTGAGGCAGCAGTAATTGCCAGGTTCTGATTTGTTTCAGTAATTAGTTTAACAAGGCTGGTCGACGTAGCTGTTTTTGCCAGATTTCTCGAAATCGCGGTATTTGGCCTTAGCATTTTCCGTAAGCCCGGCATAAAAAGCGCGTCAGGCACTCGGCTGTCAGCAATCTGCTTTCTAACCGTCAATCCATCCACTATGATCCTGGAAGATATGATTCTGGACAATGACAGAATCTTTTCGTTTTCCATTTTCACTACATTTCTTTCGAAACTACGGTCGAGAATGCTGGCCATCAACTGCACCTGTTTTGACTTTCTGTTGGCTTCGAGCACATCACTCAACTGGTTCCACGCCATATCCATGAACTTTTCTTGGCCGTCCTGAACGGCTTTCACGCCTAAACCGGCTGGTACGCGGTTTCTTGGGTCACGGTTAAGATCATCATACCAGGTTGGCACCTGGGCATCTCCCACAAAGTGCGGGATCTTCTTGCTGCCCGGATTAGCCAGGTCTTTCCGCATGGCGTGAAACATTCCGTAAAAAGGTACAGTTACAAAAGGGTCCTGATCAGGGTTTTCAAGCTGAATGCTGTTGAGGTTAACGAGTTCGCCAATCTGGGCTTGAAATTCATTGATTATCAATGTGGTTGACTCTGCCGTAGGTGCTTTCGCGGCACCTTCCAGCAGTAATGTGGGTGGATTGGTGCCCGCTATTTCTTCACTGGAATTGACCTGAAAATAGCCGGGCTTCGAACAATCCATCGGCCTGATGCCCACGCGTTTGTCCATTACTCTCGGCTCAATTAATTTGACGAGGCTTTCAAAATCAAAATTCTCGCCCGTGCGAAAACTCCATCTGTAATAGACTGGAAATTCCATTTCAGAATTCGGCCCCCAGGCAGCCTGCTGCGCTTTTATACCGATCATTGATCTATCCAGACCTGACAAACGCCCCGTTTCAAATGTGGGGACCAGAAAAGCGTGGTACATTACTTTAGGATCCAGCTTTCTCGGACACAAGAGCCGACTGTAAACGCCATCCGGATCCATTTTCACCTCTTCCTTCAATGTCTCCAGGTACTTTTCAAAATTAGTCTCCTGTGTAACCAGATTGGAGTGCATATGCGCCCAGAAATGGGCTTCGTCGGCTGGCGGCAAGGCTGCGGGATTATTGACCAGAATCGATTTCAGGGGCGTTTGCCGATCTGTATCCGTAAATTCCCCTTCTTTCAGGACAACCAGCGAGAGCCACGGGCGTAAATGCAGTTTTTCCGGACCGGCGGTAGATGCGGGTGTATATCTCCATGGAAAATCTTCATCGTAAAATTCAATGTAGGGGAGATAATTAGGTTCAAAGTCATCGACACCATCTCTAGGCTCGGTCCTAACGACCATTTCCGCTATCACACCGGTGAGGTCGCCCGGGCCAACCAGGGTAAACTTCTTGGTGATCGCAGGCCCAATGCCATTCAGGGTAATGTTAACGGGCACTTTTGCGCGTTCCATTTCCTCTCCGGCAGAAGCTCCCAGCGTGTCCGTTTCGGCAATGTTGCTGGATATGCCTCTTCTTGCCCATGACGAGAATTTATATTCTGCAAAGCTCATTGTACAGGTCTTTTAAGAATGATCAACTAGTTATCAGTTCGTGCATGGAGACAATCTGAATCTGGTCTTTCAGCTCCGGCCGTACGCTATACACCGCATTCAGGGATTCGAGCACCTGTGCATAGCTGCCCGAACGGAGATTAATATCCAGTTCCTGCATGGTATCGACGCCGGCTGCCGTGTAAGTTTGCGTATGTACGCTGGTTTGGACCGGTGAATTCAGCGATTGCTTGGCGACGTTTTTCCAGGATAACTTCGACTCGTAGGCTGCGGAAGATCGTACCATCTTCTTGAAGCCAGGGCCTGGCATTTTGAGCACCGAGCGTACTTTGTCTACATTGTCATCGTAGGTGTAGTCCAGTTCATAGTCCAGTGAAACTGCGTCCAACTCGTCCGCAGCCATAGTTAGTTTCCCTGCATCACTGATTACAACTCCGCTTTCCAGTTTCTCAAATGATTTTCTGGACAGTTTCTCGTTTTCTGATAACGGTTGAAAATTACCTACTGCAAAGAGTTCATGCGCTTTTGTATGCAGCAGTTGCTCCTCACCGACTTTTACGCTGGTGATCCTGAAATTGGATTCTTCCTGTTTTAACGGCCTTTTGTTCCCGTATTTTTTGACATCAAAATTGAATGGCAGCATTCGTTGGCTGAATGTAATGGCGCCAAACGGATGTATGAAAAGGTCTACCTGCTCATCCTCCTTCAAAGCCCTGACCGTAACGTACAGGTTGTGATAATCGGGGATGACCGGTTTCCAGTTCGTATCCTTACCCAATTCACCTTCTACCAACTTCTTCAAATCTTCCGTGGCAGTGCCGATCTCAGGAGCAGGATCTCCCCAGGTGGCACTGAAGCCAATTGAAACGGTGATAAATAGTAATCCGAAGGATACTTCACCCTCAATGTGCCAGGGTGTAGGTCCAGACAACTCGCCCATGTAGTGGATACCGAACAGGATGCTGTTGCCGTGCCGGATCGCCAGTGTAGCCTCGAGCCTTACTTTGAAGCTGAACGGATCAGAAATAAACAATACGTCAAGGCTCATCATACCGTACAGATTGAAGCCCATTGGCCCCTCCGCCAGCAGTTCGGCTTTTGCACCGAACTGGACACTGTTTGATGTTACAGCCAGATAACATTCGATGCCCAGTCGGGGATTAGGACCAGTCAGCAACTGCAGGCTGATTCTGTCCATATCCCTGAATGCACCGGGAAGCGTTGGTACGGTCGGATAATCTTTAAAATCAGGGTGAAAGCCGCCTAAACTCAAGCCAAAGGTGCTGTTGTTGCCCCAGGCAACGACCACAGCCAGGCTGCCCGTGAGCGGGAACCGGACGAGATGTGAATCGAACAAACGTGCTTCGAAATAAATAAACTCGTTCTGAAAGTCGATCACGCCCAGGAAGTTGACCTGGATTTTTATCAGGGCAAATTCTTCGACGGGCAGTGCCATTTTCACGACCCCTAAAATCAGGATCTTGGGTTCTGGCAGTTCCAGGATAATGCCCATTTCGATGTAGATCAGCGTCGGCGTGCCCCAGCCTATCTTGGCCATCAGCCCGATCAGGAAGCTATCCTGCTTGATCGGGAAGATCTGTTTGATATCACTGATGATCCGGCCAATATTGCCAATGACATCCTCTGGAAACAAAATACTCTTAATAGCATTGGTTTTCAGTCCGATGCGCAATGCCTCGACTTCTGTTCGGCGATTAACGCCCAGCAGTCCGCCTACACCCATCAATGTAAAACCGAACCCTAGTTGAATAGGGGTAAATTCTGCCGTAATAATGATCAGTAACGAGAAGCCTTTGGTACCATCGGGCATAATGGTGTTGAGGATACCTACCGCTTTCAACTCAAACAGACCTTTGAATGATAGCTCCAGTGCGCCGAAATATTCGCCTTTTTCAACATCCAGGTACAGGAAGCCGCCACCGGTGATCACCCCTGCGTTGATGCGGATACCAGCACCAGTCGGCCATTTAATGCCCGGTTCGAGCTCATAACCGAAAACGCCACCGCTGTCTGCCCGTTTTTTGGCTTTGAGCAGCATGCCCAGCCTGCTGATGCTGATCGTAACAGGCGGCCCGAATTTTAGCCAGAAATCCAGCGAAACCTCAATCTCAATGTTATTGAGAGCCTCGTCTACATTGACTTTTATGGTGATCACTTCGAGGCCAACCACGCCACCCAGATTTTTGTGAAGCGGCAGCCTTTTGTTCAATGCATTGAGCAGCGTAGTGACAATTTTAGTAACAATGGGAGAGTCTCCTTCGGGAGGTGGCAGTGGTGCTCCTCCACCCGCTGGCTGAACTGGCGGGGCGGTGGTGTCGGCGGTACCAATGCTCCCACTGCCATCTATGATAAACCCCCGTTTTACCGAGTAGCCAATCCCCAGCGGAAATTTGTCCTTAATGTCGTCCGGCAATAGACTGAATGGAAAACCGCTCAATCCTCCTTTGCCGAATTCGTAATGGATGTCCATAATGCCCTTCACTTCCAGATCGTCTGGCCTGACCATCATGCCGAACTTGAAAGTCCCCATTGCGAACTTGATAACCGGCTTGTTCAGGAGCGCTATCTTGTTGGGATTTGGCGTGCTGTGTGTGTAAGTGATCAGAAATTTGTTATTGCCGCCCCCACGCGCTTCGGGCTGATTTCCCAGGCGAAACAGGCCACTGCCGCTTATTTCATAAGCAAATGAATTTTCATCATCTATTTTAATAGTCTTGTTATTCTCTCCGGTCAGTTGGGTCACAAAAGCAACTCCCCCCTGATCTTTTGGAACAAACAAGAGTGTATTAAACGCTTTGGTTAAACCCAACGTTTTTTCATAAGCTTCGACGCCATATGTAAACGACCTGTTTGTTATTCTATCGGCAATGGGTGTCGTGCTGCTTACGGCGCCTTCAAAGCCATAGTTTGACGTGAAAGTTAATCCTTCGACATCTTTGGAACGGAGATAATGGTCCAGGAAGAACAATATGCCAGCGATTCCCAGGAACAGGGAGTCCGAAACAGCCGTCGTGGATTGGTCATTGTCGAGACCGTTTGAAATGTTCTTGAAAAAACCTCCTACATAATCAAACAGAAAGTTGGTCGAACCACCTGCTGCTGCGGCCTTCGTATCCAGCGTGTCCAGCAGACTGATGACAGCATGAATTTTGGGATGCCTGCGCCGTAAGTATTCCAGGGTGAGTATATTGAGGAGCGCGGTAGTGATCTCGGTAGCAGTTCGTTTTTCTTCCCCGCCTGAAGCGTTGATACCTGCCTCAACGAACCCTTCGATAGCAATCATAATGGAGGTAAGATCTGCGATCGCACCAGCCAGTTTGAAGGGTTCGACCTCATCATCTGCCTTGTCAATGTAAGTCTGAAGCCCGCTACCTGCGGGCAGATTGGCTGCTGCTCCCGACGGAGGCAGGCCAAGCGAGCCCAGCAGTTCATTTCTGGCGAGTGGGTCAGCAAATAGTTCAAGTCCGGGCTTGAGTATGTCGTAGAATAATTTCAGGATCTTCTGAAAAAAATCTTCACTGTTTTCTGAGGCCATTTTAATTTTGTTTAAGGCACAAAATAAAA
>CAXTJJ010000071.1:0-15512 GCA_964244155.1 uncultured Spirosoma sp. | reverse complement strand
AATGGGCCGGAGTTTAATGTCCAGACTACTAATCAGTTGCTGATCGTGTGGCCGCTGCCCGGATACCTGAACCTGCTGTAATTCAATCGGGGCGCTGATCAGGATTAGTTTAACAAACGCAGTTTGGTCATCGGTCACCTTTACGTCGATGGTCTGTGCCTGAAAGCCAACGTGTGAAAATTCAAGTTTATAAGGAGCCTCTACCAAACCGTCGAACCGGAACTGGCCTAATTCGTTCGTCAACGCAGCTTTCCCCAAGCCCGTTAGCTGCACCGTAACACTGCGCAACGGCTGATTTGTAGCCTGGTCATACACCGTTCCGGCAATACTGCCCAAGTGGGCGTAAGCCGGAAGGTGAGCCAGTACCCAAAAAAGGGTAATGTAAACAACTTGTTTCATGTGTGCCTGTAAAAGCGCTTTTCTTGAGGACTTTACACTTTAGTCAAGTAAATCCTTAAAGATAAGCAAGCTTACTTTAGCACCGCATCTATAACACCAAATTAGGAATTCGGAACCCCATTTCCTGTACGATTGGGTCGACTTCGAAGACTTCCGCATTTATGTCGACCTCTTCAACAACCAACTTAATTGGGCGGCTATCAGAGTATGAATCCGTAGCATCCGGCAACTTGATTCCCGTTAACTGCTCGATGGTCTCTATGCTTACCTGAAACGTATCGGCTTCACTGAACTGCATGAATAATTTGGCTTCGTCGGTCAACACCTCCAATTCTTCCAGCTCCTGGGTGGCTACTTCAACAATGCCATTACGTTCCAGTAGCGACTTTTGCCCCATCAGAAAACCCGTTCGGTATAGTTTGCCATCACTTTTCGGGAAGACGACCACTTTCCAGAACAGGAACGGTATTTTAAGGTGGGCATTCTGTACGGGTGTGACAAAAAGCGGGTCGAGGTCTGACAAAACCGGCCCTGTAAATACACAAATTTTAAGGTCATCGCGCACCGCTTCCGAATGTAGAATGTAATCTTCGAGGTCGGCCCATATGCGTTGGTTTAGTTTGGCGTGCTGAGGTACAGCGTTTGTGTAATAAAAGGTCGAATCTGCGGCATTGGTCGCGTCGAGCACGGTGTCGCCCCATTGTACATCTTCCCGCTTGGTCATGTGCCCTTTATCGAAATCGCTGTGGGGTGCTTTATAGAGTTCCGGCCCCCATTGATCGGCTGCGTCGATGCGGGGATCTTTGCGCCAGTTATCCTTTCGATTGACCTTCTTGAAGAGCGTACCATCAATATTGGACGCGGTGAAATAAGGGAATTTTCTCGACTTGCTGATCACCGCGCTGTAGTTAACATAATGAGCAATGTTGTCTGTTGTGCCCGCTACAGAAGCAAGATCCTGATGCTGATTTTCCGTTAGTCCGGGGAGTGTTACGGGTAAGTCGGCGCCCAGGAAAGTAGGTTGATAGCCATTGTAGTTTTTTAGAGTAGTCGGCATAGGGGTAGATGGAAAGAGGTTGGACTGATAACTGAATTATTTTACGTTGTTTAAGAGAAATTGGTGAGCCATCGTTTTATGAACTGCTCGCCGTTTGTGTACAGCACATCCCGAACAATACCTTTCAGATAAGAAGCTTCCACGTCGCCCTGTTGATTACGGGTCAAGAGAGAACCTCCACCGTTTTGTTTTCGATAGGCCCGTTCGGCAATGGGTAACCAGCGAATCAGGTTATCTTCCAGCACGGAAAGTTGACTCACATCGCGGCAGTTGATAACGGGATTGATCAGGCCATCGTAATCGCTGCCGATGCAAATGTGCTGCCAGGGATTTTGGTCTGTACGAATCAGACCTACCGATACGATATGTAATAGGTTGAAGCAAAGAGCCAGTGGATGACGTTCTTCGCGCGTAGGCACGAGTTGGGACTCCGGGGCGGGGGCGGCAAATTGTTGAAAGCGTTCGGGGAAAAAGAAACGAAACTCTTCCGCCGACATAAACTCGTCTTTGTCGCCTTTGCTCAACAGATCCTGCCAGCCTAAAATCCTGACGTCCAGACTCACGCCAATCAAACCGTTGCTGTCGAGAACAGCTTCGATGTCTTCGTCCATTAAATTGATTGACCAGGCATTATAGGTAAATTCTTTATTGACAACTCCCCAGAAACCAGCGGTTTTTCGATCCACATTGATCGTCACCACCGGTTCGCCCGAAGGCAGGCGCATGGGGTTCGCTTCGTTCAGAGCTTCTTTCCAGGCACTGACCGAATACCCCGTAACGCCAATGTGGCTGGCAATAATGGGAAGCTGGTAATTCTTGTCACGACGATATTGGTAAAAATCGAGCCGCGATTTTAGACTCATGTGTTTAATGTCGATCAAAACCGGCGCAGGGGTCGATGTGCCTTTTACATCGACTTGCAGCGTGTAGGCGGCATCAATGACCTGACGACCCCGGAGAGACAGGCCGTTGCCCATCGGATAACTGCTCACATCACTGATCATCTTCATCCCAAAGGCGTGGGTGGCCAGCGGCTGTTCGTCAATATGCGAGAGGTGAGTTAAAACCAGGTAGCATAAGTCCAGATCCTGTTGCCAAAGCGCCCGTTGCAACTGACGCAGGCTCTGGGCCGGATTGCTGGTAAAGCCTGTTGTAAAGTCTGTTGATAATGAATCGGCCAGCGCAACGCTGAGCGTGGTGTCGGGGAGGTTCGGGTGGCCAATTAATGTTCGGCACAGGCCGTGCCCGCCCTCCAGGCTAAGGGCCAAGTTTGGTTTCGACGATGGGGCATCCAACGAATTGGGGGCCTTTCTGCTGAGCATGTTGATGTGATGGGCATCATGCAACCGCTTGTAAATATTTACTTCCCGAATAAATAGCTGGTAATACGACACCTGACCATCGCGGACGCGATCCATGTATGCCAGATCCAACGGCTTGGTAAGGCCGGAGTTGAGGATTTTTCCGAACAGGCCACCATCACTTTTGTTCGTAAACAGATGTTCGATGGGCGCAATGGCCGCAACGCCAACCGCCAGATGACCAACATCCAGTTGGTCAACGCAGGATTGACTGCCTAATATGTGTAGAAGTTCCTGATCGAGTAGATTAACGAGGTGGTTCGATAATTCAAACTGACCCGTCAAATCGGCCAGCGACCGTGTAGAGGGGTAGCTATCCTCGTATTTACAGATGAATTTCTTGAAGACCGGATGAAGGTGAAAGTCGAAAAAGCTGGTAGTAGCCATGATATACGGTAAGAAGGATAGGGTGGATATAATGAGCTATTGGTTGAAATAATACCGAAGTAACGCATCGGAATCTGTCGTTACCGAGCTACTCTCGCGGGTGCCCATGGTCACGGGACGGCTGAATGCGCTCAAAGCCTGTTGCCCAAGCTGGGTAAGCGGCTCCGTTGTAACGGTGCTTTCTGTAGCCCCCGGTGCGACTTTCTGCCGAACGATATTCCATAGAAAATGAGCCGCTTCGGCAATACCTACGCCCAGCGGCTGTGAACTTGACTGGTTCTGATAGGCATGTGTAAGGGTCTCTGGCAGAGGTAAAGGCGCTGCCAAAAGTTTAGTAATATCGAGAATACCGGCCCCGTAGCCCTCTTTGGGCCATTTGACAGGCCGGGCTGTTTTTGTCAATACCGACCGAAAGGCTTCGACAACCTGCCAGGGGAGATAATCGCTTAATAGCTCATAATGCTTTGCCTTCCAGAGCATTGCTGCGGCTGCCACTTGTGGGGTTGCGTAGCTGGTGCCACTACCGTAGGCCATGATCTCCTGACCCTGCTTATCCAGAAAGGGCACATACACATCTTCGCCCGGAGCTGCAATATCGACCGAAGGCCCGTGGCTGCTGCCCGACCAGGGAAGGTCATTGGGATTGGTGGCGGCTACGGCAATCGTGCCCGGATACATGGCGGGGGCTACCACTAGCCCTACATCGTTGCCAGCAGCACATACCCAGATGACACCCTTCTCGTAGGCTTCCCTGGCAATGGCGTCAAGCATGGGTCGGGGGTAGCTGCCCATGCACATAAACAGGACATCGGCCCCGCTTCGAATGGCATAATTTACCCCATCAACCACTTGCTTACCCCGCCCGATCAGAATGACCGATTGAGCAATTCGGTAGGGAATGAGCCGGGTAAGCCGCTTGCCTGCCGAGACCAGTAATCCCCCGTTGCCATCGAATGTGGCGGTAGTATCGGCCAACGGGCCACCCACCACGATGCTGGCGGTTCGGGTGCCGTGGTACGGAAATTTTAACCCCAAAGTAGCCTCCTCATCGCGGGCGTTGGCGTCGTCGTCAATGAAGTCGAAATCGAGATCGGTATTGTAGCCGCCCAGTACTTTCGAATGGTCCGTATAGCCCGTATCCAACTGGACAAGCCGCATTTGAGCCAGCCGGTCGCGCTCATCCTGAGAGAGACCCGGCAAGGGCTGTGTCGTATTCGGCCAGTTAACAGCCGACCAGTTCCACCAGCGCTGTTGATCTTTTCCATTTTTCAGCGCGGCCTTGACCTGGATGGATTTCCCCCAATTGCCAAGAAATTTAGCCTCATTTAGTTCTTCAGTACCATCATTAAAAACAAGTTCTGATTCGGTTGTGCGTACCGGTGCCGCCGTATCGGAGGTGTTCCGGCCAATATCGGTCAAGCTTTGCAGATCGGGGCGGCAACTGTCCACCTGTGGCAATCCCTCTATCGCAGCCGCAATGGCCCAGGGGTTATCGGTAGATTGAACCGTCAGATACCACATGCGCCGGACAAATGGGTCGCGGGAAGCGGGCAGCAGGGGCGATTGATCGACCAGTCCCGGAACCAGTTCTTTGGCCCGGCGAATCCAGTCGGCCTGTAGGGCGGGCTGATCCGTTAGCAACACCTCAAAATAAAGTAGGTTGGTGGTTGGCACTGATGTTGGCCCGGAAGAGGCTGGAGAGGATGTCGGGCTGGATTCTGTACGAACAGGCTTAACGAGTGGCGGGGTGGTTACGGGCATGATGGGTGGTGTTGTCGTGACAAGTAGTGGTGGCGTTTGAGCCTCAATGATTTTTGCCCGAAAAGCCTGCATCGAGTCTGGAATGGGTAAGTTTCTGAATGCTTCGACGATGCAGCTCACGCGGACGCCTTCGTTGCCAATCCAGTCGATATCTTCGTCGGCGTCGCCTGGCTGACGAATTTTTCCGTCTTTTCGGAGCCAGTTACCGGCGGCATCCTTGCGTGGTACGGCACTGTGGTGCAGGCCAACGGCATCGGCAGTGCCCAGTCCCAGGACTAGACTCCCTGATGAACCGGGTAGGGTATCGGCTTCGTAAATGAGAAAATTATCGGTGAGGGTAATGAGCCGAATATCTTTCAGAACTACTTTTTTGTAGTCGCCTTTGGGGTGCTGAATCACTACACAATTCTCCCCTTCAATGATTTTTCCGAGTGATGAGTCGAGCTTTATATAGCCGAACTCCGTTAACGGCGTGCCATCAGCACTGGCGGGTTCAACGGCTACCAACGTGAAGTCGCGTCCACTAAAGGGAACGTCTGTCGTTGCGGTATAGGGTGACGTCAGAAAAAATAAGTCGGGGCGCACCTTGAACGAAATGGGCGAACGCACTTCCCCATCATCACCTAACTCGTAATTGAACTGGGCCAGTGCCCGACTGGCGGTAGCTACGTCCGGCAAAACATGGTTGTTGGTGATAATGACATTTGGCGCTACTAAAAAGCCCGTTCCATAGCCTGTGATACCCGATGGACCCTGCAACACAATCCGGCAAACACTGGTTGACGCCCGGACAATTTTACGGACGATGGCCATGTCCTGAAAATCAGGAATACCATTGATGCGCTCCAGTGCCTCGTCAAACTGCCCGCCTTCGCGAGCGGCCCGCTTCAACAGTCGGGATTTGTCGTCCGTAATATCGGTCAGGGAACGCACCCCAAACCGGTTCTCCGTTATTCGCTGCGTTATTTTGCCGATTTCGTCAGCATGAGCAGCATAATTACTAGCCGCTTTGTCGGCCAGATAAAGGGTTGTTGCATCAAGAGGGGTTGACTGTGTCATGATGAGGCAGGGGCTGGAATGTCGGTCGAAATTGAGTAAACTGACTGATAATAAGGATAGTATAAATACCCTTTTACATAGCGTACTTTTCCTGTTTTTAGGAACTGGTGCGGTGTCAGGGTGGTGTCGGGTTTGAGAACCCGACACCACCTTGACACCGCACCGATCGAATCGCTTACATCATTCGGCCTTCTTTGGCATACTCCCGCTCAATACCCTTTTGGAGATTAGCAAGCGTAATAAGGTTCGTTTTGCCCGCCAGTGCCTGTAAACAGCAATAGTGGGCCACGTTGATGATGTTAGAGCCGCTGAGTTCATATTTCTCGGCGATACGGTCGAGTTGAACCGTATCATCCAGCACTACCTGAGCCGGGAAAACCTTGTGCCAGAGTTGGACGCGTTCGGGGATGCCCGGCATTGGAAAATAGATGACCGACTGAAACCGGCGCAAAAAAGCTTCATCAATATTGGTCTTGAAGTTGGACGCCAAAATGACGATTCCCGCATAGCTCTCTACCCGTTGGAGCAGGTAGGATGCTTCCTGATTGGCGTACTTGTCGTGAGCGTCTTTCACGTTTGTGCGTTTGCTGAAGATCGAGTCGGCTTCATCGAAAAATAAAATCCAGTTCTTGTTCTGGGCTTTGTCGAACAGGTTGGCCAGGTTTTTCTCCGTTTCGCCAATATACTTTGAGACGATAGCAGGTAAGTCGACGCGGAACACGGGCCGGTTCGTGAACTTGCCTAACAGCGAGACCGTCAGCGTTTTGCCAGTGCCGGGAGGGCCATAGAACAGCGCCCGATACCCCGGTTTTAGTTGACGATTCATACCCCAGTCGTGCAGCAGCACATCGTTGTACTGAATCCAGGTTTCGAGTTCCCGAATCTGGCGCAGGGTGGCCGGGTTAAGTACCAGATCGGGCCAGTCTAATTGGGTCGACAATGGTTCGGCCGGGAAGTCAGCGCTAAAGGCTTCGATGTAGTTGGTCTGAAACAGCAGGTGATACAGAAAATCGGTGTCGATCAGCAGCCTGCCGCTCATGGGTAGCTCTCCGGGCTTCAGGCTTTCGAGCGTCAAAATCCGGTTTTTGCTAAAAAAATGCGTTCGGTTGAAAAGTTTCTGTAACTCGATTCGCCGGTGCAGATCATCGCCGGCCAGAATGAAAAGGGCGGTCTCGCCGGTAGGCAGAATGCCCCGGTGATTCGTGCCTTTAACGCCACCAAATTCTACAAAGTCGCCCCCCTGCGGCAAGTACGCGCTCAGGCAATTGGCTAGTAAAGCGGGCTGGAGGTGGGACATAAGTGCCAGCATCAACACGACAAACTCCTCGGCCGACAGATTATTCTCGATCACAAATGACGATAGCGCGGAGTTACCTTCGAAAACAGGCGAAGCCGGGAGCTGAAACGCTGGTTTTCGGCCAAAATGGACATCAAGGCGTTCGCATATATAGGCATGGAGGTAATCGAGACCAGCTTGCAGGGTCGGAATGGAGGAGGTCGGTTGGCGGTAGTCAGACATAGTGGAATAACGGAAAAGCTATGGACGGGAACGAAGCTGGAAGGCGGGCGTTCCGGTAGGTAAGCCATTGTTGATCAGTCGTATTAATCGGGACAGATGTCGTGTTTCAACGGCGGTTGATCCCGAACCCATAAGGCTTGGCACGGCGTAGCCCCCGTTTAAGGTCGGTCGGGCTACGCCCCGGATACCTTCGACGGTGGAAGCTATCATATCGTCGGGGCTAAGGGTAATACCCGCGTTTCGTACTTCCTGGTAACTGCCCGGTATGTTGTATTCGTCCGATGCACCCACAAGATGCCCGAACTCGTGCGCCACTGTTCGGTCTGATACGTTCAAAAACCAGCAGGACTGTTCAGACCGTCCCGGTTCGAGTGAGGGCGAGCACCGCAGGGTTGGATCGGTCATAACCCGGATAGTGAAGGCCTGCGGATCGGGTTCGCTCAAAAACAGCGGTACAAACACAACATTCAGGGTATTAACGCCATTGGTGGCGGTGAATTTGTTGTTCCAGGTGCTGGTGATCGCCTGAAGCCAGCGGGCATAAATAGCGGCATTTTCGCCCAGAAAGTAGAACGGCTGTCCGTTGTTATCAACAAATCGAAGCCGGACAATAACGCGCAGGTTGCTCCCCGATATGTAGCTGTTGGCCGAAATACTGCCGGTCATGGTGGTCAGCACCCTGTTGCCGCTGGCGTCTTTTTCGTAATGAACTTCATCATAAGTGGCATCATGCCGCTGACTTATGCCCGCGTCGGCGCGGTGGTCGATGAGTCGAAGCATTTCGGGCAGTAGGGGGCTGCTTCTGAACTCGTAGGCCAGTGCCCGACGTAGCATTTCGAAGAAGCGGGCATCGCGCTGTTGCAGGATAATGATACTCAGCATGTCATTCACTAGCTGTGCATCGCCCGAATGAATGGCCGAATTGAAGCGCAGATACGGTTCCTGCGTATGGTTGTTGAACCACAGGATGTTGAAGATAGTCCAGAGGGAGCGGCCCCGGAATGTCCCGCCAACCGCTGTAAAGAACTCGTCACTGTTGGCCAGCCAGGTCGCCTGCGAAGCGGGTAGTCTCCGCAGCCGGTTCAGGAACGTAATGGCGTCGTTACGGCGGAATGGTTCCAGCACATTGTCCAGAATAGCCTGGGTTTCGCGAGCGGCCTCGGCCCAGTCTTCATCGGTCATTTCATATAGACCGGGGGCAGGGGGTGTACCCGTTGGCGGAGCTGCCTGTCGCTGAATTTGCTTTCGCTGCACCGATCCGTTTTGCTGAACAACGTGAGTCAACTCATGAGCCAGCAGTTTGTTGCCTTCAGTCGACTGCGTGTTGTACTTGCCAGTATTGAAATATACATCCTGCCCGTAAGTAAACGCATGTGCGTTGAGCTGACGGCTAAGAGTAGCTGCCTGACTATCCGTATGTAAACGAACATTGCCGAAGTTCGCGCCAAGGGTCTGCTCCATCTGGTTTCGAGTGCTTGTGGGTAAGGCCGAGCCCTGTCCCTGGGCACTGTCTAGCTGGCTTTTGAGCGAAAACGAACCGACAGCGGGTGCAGACGTCGTGCTTTCTTTTCGTTGTATGTTCTTCTCGTTTTCTTCCTGTTTACAGTCGGCGCACTTACGCTGAATAGCCGGTTGTACGAAGGACGATCCGCCTGATAATAAACCCATCGAACCACCCTGCATTACCCGTTCCGAAACGGCGTCGGCTTCCTGCTCGGCGGCATCACCCGGCTGGCTGATCGACAAATCCGGTTTGGCGTACAGGAACGGACCAACTGATGAGCTGCCAGTAGTGTCGGAATATTTACCTGCGGTTTTCATGACTTTTGTGTGTGGTGGATAATTTTATTTTGACGTATCTCGTTAATTGCCAGTATTCACGGTGTCTCTTCGCGCATCCTGAATTTTACCTGAACGATTTCTTTCATGGAGTTGGCATTCTGAAACATCAGCTCCAGATTATCGCCGTTGAGGGCCTTTTTCCAGTTGTCGCCCTGGGCTTTCTCATCAATGTGATCCAGGCTGATCCGTCGTTCCTGATTGGTTATGTTACCCCGGTTGGGGTCGGTAGCTTTTCCATTTGGGCCTAAAACGGCCAGGGGAGCGCCACTATTCCCTTCAAATTCAAAGCCTTGTTTTTTCAGGAAATCGACAGCCGCCGGGTCTTTTCTAACCTTCTCCCAAAACTTACGCTGGGCATCCTTGTACTTTCCTATGGCGGTTTCCCGGCCTAGATCGGTAATTTCCTTTCCATTCAGAACGTCTTTCTTGGCTGCTTCCCAATGGCCTTTAAGGGCGTCAATGTCCGATATTTTCTTGCCCATTACGGCATTGATTCGGTCCATCGCTTTCTTGTAGCCCCCTTTACCAATCTCTTTCATTTCGGCTTCGGTCATAATATCGGATACATCAATCTGCCTGCGCTGTCGTTTTGGAATTCGGACATCGTCGATTTTGTGGCCTGATTTTGGTCCGCCTGTCACCACCCCAGCGTCGATGGTTTTGAGTGCATCATCAATCTCTTTATCACTCATGCCGAATAAATGCTGCCGCAACTCATCGGCTTCTTTTAATTTCGATTCAAACTGCGACGCTTCTGTGGTGACTTTGGCAGCTTCTTCCTTGTTGCCACTTTTCGCTGCCTGTTTGGCCCTGGTTTCAAGATCTGTCATCTCTTTGTTCATCCAGGGGTCGCGTTCCAGTGTTTCCGAATATTTCATCCGGAGATCGGAACAGAAGTCAGAGCAGCGAATGATTCGCCCGTTCTCGGTCAGGGTCAGTTTATGGTTCTTGTCGAGGGTGGGGGTTGCGGCCAGGTCAAGCACTTGTGTTTCTTTCCAGGCCTGTTCGCCCTGTTGCGCTCTGCCGGGCACTTTTCCGGGTTCGGCTACATGATTTTTCAGGAAGGGTGGTGCCTGATCGGTCACTTTGCCGTGTTCATCGACCCAGTTTCGTTCCCTAAATGATTTATAGCGGGATTCGGCAACGCGCGTCTGAACATGTTCACCCACCTCCTTCACTTTGCTGAACGTGGCATAGGCCAGCATTGCGCCCTGTTGTACCGCTTCCATAGCGATCTGATCCATCATTTGCTCTTCCTGATCCGGCGATAAGTGAAGGTCTTTTACCGCTTTGACGTCTTCGGACACTTTCAGGCCAACCAGTACAATGTTACCACCTAACTCAACGGTGTCGTAAATGACCAGTAGCTTGGTAAGTCGCTGCACCTGAACTACTTTCTGGGCGGCACCGAGCCCGCGACTCAACGACGTCATGGCTTTCCCAGCCGTACCAACGACCTGAACAAAGGCACCAATAATGCTGACAACGTCAAGCGCAAATTCAGCATCTAACTCAAACGTGCCTTTATCGACGCGTTTGTAAATGTTTCTGGCTGCCAGCACCGCCCCCGCAACGGCAGCACTGATGCCCAATACCGTTACTACCGTACCAATGGCCGCTGCCGCTGCGGGGGCCAGCACACCCGCTGATAGGATGGCACCCGCAACGAGCAAGGCGATGCCTATGGCAGCCAGAGCGTAGCCCAGGTATTCGCTTATGGTTGTTACGGAGTCGGCTTTGCCCGAAACGCCCAGGTTGGGGATGCGGTATACAATGGTCCCATCGCCGTACTTATTGTCTTCGCCAAACTCTGTAAAAACGCTGGTTATGGCTTCCTGAAGGGAGCCTTTTTCATTGCCTGCATAAGTCATGTCGCCTTTTTTGGGTGAGTCGAACGTGACGTCGATGAGCATGAGTTTGTACTTGCCTTCACTGGGTTTGCTATCAACATGGTGGCCAATCAGCAACGTGAGCGGTACCAGATTCCCATCCTCTTCTTTTACAATGGCGGCTACACATCGGTACGTTGGCAGGCTTTGGTTCAGCTTATCGTTACCCGTTGTTAAGCGCAGCGTTCTTTGCTCAAGTTTTTGAAGCTCATTATACTGCTGCTGGATCAGCTTGGTGTATTCGTCGATGGCGTAAATGTCATCGTATCGAAAATCGAATACCTGCCGTACCAGTGCATAAAGGGTATACAGGTCTTTATCGAACGCTTTGAGCCGGAAGATGAACGGATCGAAATCTTTATTGCCCGAAAAACCAATTTTCCGGCTTCGGTCGTCCTGAATAAACTTCTTCAGCTGCCCGGCTTTCTTTATCAGCTTTTGCGTTTCGGCGGCATCTTTTCGGGTAATTGTCAGTAGGTCAGATTCTTTTTCCCGTGCTTCCAGGTCTTTAATCTGCTGTTTGAGTTGCTCTTTTTTGCGCTCATCGGTTTCGGCGGCCAGTTGTTTCTTCAGTTCGGCTAGTGCATCGCTGTCACTATTGGCCGATGCAGCGGCCATGACTTCGGCTTTTTTGATGGAAAACGGGAAGCCCGCTACACTGGCCTGCCGCTGCATATTCCAATCGGGCGGGTACGTAACGCTGGCCCTGGACTGAAGCAAAAAATCGCCCTCACCTAATGCGCCCATCTTCACGCTTTGCTCCCAGTCACGGTCGGGTTTGTAGGTGTCTTTGGGTGTACCTAATGCATCTCTGTTTTTCTTGGTATACGTGTTGGCCTGTTCCAGAAACTGGTCGTTGGTGAGCTGTGTGTTCTCTTTGAGCTGTTTGATGGCATCGGGCAAGGGAAATACATTCCAGGAAAAGCCAATATTCATTCCCATATTTATAGTGACCAAATTGATCAGCGGGCCACCGTGAACGGCTGCATAATCAACGATCATACGGAAATTGTTGCTGGCAGAGGTAACGGTTGTCCGGTCTGCATTCAGATCGACGGGGTGGATAAAGGCTGGATAAGGGGGCAGTACTGTGGCGTCGCCATTTGCTTTTCCGTCTTCGTTGTTCCCCTGCGAGGGGCCGGTTGTTATGTTGCCAATGCGGATGGCGGCTGCTGCCTTTCGGACAATAGGAACCCAGTCGGCGGCTTTATCGGTCGATTTTAAGGCGACGGGTAGTGTGCCTGCCGCCAGCTCAGGGATATCGGCAGGTTTAGCGTCTTTCACCGTGGGATAAACCCAGACCCGCAAATAAATGGCAGCCTCTTTCCCTTGTCCCTGTACTGTGAGGGAGAGTTTGTCCGGGAAATCGTTAAGATTGACAGCGGCCCTTTTCTCGCCAACCAAAAGCCATTCGATCTGCTTTTTTAGCGTAAATGCCCAGGCCCAGGGATTGCCTTTCTGTTTCTCGCCCGTTCCGTCGATTTCATTGATCTCTTTGGCTTCCTTTTGTTGTACCGCCGTTTCGTCATTCATCAATTTCACCTTCCTGTACAGTTGCGCTACTACCTGTTCGGTAAATGTGTCTTTGTTGGTGGCTTCGTCCCACTGGTTTTTCAGGATAGTATAATAGGCTTCCCGTTTCCCTTTTTCGACTTCAATCGTCCAGGCGTCTGTTCCTTTGGTTAGCTGGACCTTGTCGCTGGAATAGAAAAAAAGTCTATCGGGTAAGAGCGCGTTATCCTTATTGGCCTGTCGATCCTGCGCAATTTTTCCTTCTACCTTTGCTTTTAACTCCTTGAACCAGTCGGGGTAGTTGGTGCTGAGAACAGGACCTTCCTTTTTCGCATTGTCGCCACCAGCGGCTTTTGCCGATAGATTCGTTGAGATGACACTGGTTTGTAACTGGCCGATCGTACTGTAGAAATCGGTTTTGTCGCTCTCCTTGATAAACCAGTTGTCGATTGTGAATAGAGTATCAAGCTCCTTGATTTTTTTCTTCTGCTCGTCTGTGGTAGGGGTGTCTTTGCCTACTGGTACAACCTCGTTCTTTTCATTGTAAGCAACAATATAAAATTGACCGTTAAACAGGAAGTAATAGAACGCTGGTAAGGCAATGCCATCTTTTATGGTAAAGGTTTTCAGGCGTTTCGGTGTTTCGTCATAAACATCCAGTCGATTGCCCGTTAGTATAATAATGCGTTGAACTCCAGGGTCCAGCATCTTGATTTTTTTTAGGTTCTCAGCATCTGAACTTGCGGTTCCAATAATGTGGGTAAATGTCAATCCCGCCCCATCGTCGTCCTTCAGCACAGGCCCTTTTCGTTGCACGCCGGAAGCGGATGGGCGCTGCTGTAAGGTGTGCGTCAGTTCGTGCGCCAGCAGCCAGCGTCCGCCGTTGGTCTGGGGTTGATACTCGCCCGCGTTAAAATGGATGTTTTGTCCATGTGTAAAAGCCCGTGCCTGTATGGAGTCTGACGCCTGCCCAGCCTGCGAATCGGTGTGAATTCTGACCGACGAAAAATCGGCACCAAAGCGCGATTCCATAAACGAGCGGGTGCCCCTATCCATTGGCTCGCCCGCTGCCGGGCTTCGCTGGAGGTAACTTTGCAGACTGAAACCCGTGCCATCCGATTGATTGCTTCCCGGTTTACGCTGCACTGGTTCGTGCTCGTGCTTCTCCGCTTCGCAATGGCTGCATTTGAGCATCAACCGGGGTAAAGCAGATTGCTCTTTGGTCTGCACATCGGGTTGTTTTTCTTTGTCCTCTTCCTCACAGGCCGCACACTTGGGCATGACTGACGGAAATGAAGCAGAGGTTGCGGGGTCGTCACTGTTTCCATCCGGTGAACCCGCACTGGCCGATGGTGTCGCCATTCGCATGATGGTGTCGGCGGTGGTATCGGCTTCCTGCTCGAACGCATCGCCCGGCTGGCTAATACTTAATTTGGGCTGAACAACAGGCGGTACGAAAATCGGGCTATCGGTGGTTGGGCCAAACAGACCCTGCCCGTTCGCTGGTACGAACGACGGTTGCTCGCGCATCACTGGCGAAGAACTAGTCCCCGAACTTTTTGGCTCTGCCCGTGTCATGGAAAAACGAATGAATAAATCCGACGTTAGGTACTTATGTGCTTTATTTTGGCAAATTACCCCACCCCAACCCCTCCCCTTGAACTAAGGGGAGGGACTATGCCAAAGAGCACTCTCTTTTAGCCCGGCAGCGGCCGACCGTCTCTCCTTTTTTTAAGGGGAGGGGTTGGGGTGGGGTAGTCTGTAGTTGCTTCCCGCTAGGGAATATCATTTCGCAACAGGGAACTGTCCTGACCTTTAAAGGCCTTGCTCATGTGCCCTTTTGCGCCAGCATCTTCATAAAACACGTTGCGTTCGGTGGGTAGTGGATCGCCGTAGGCATCACGAAGCGCCAGTTTGAACATGGTTTTCAGAGCGTCCTGCTTTTTGTCGTTCGGTTTCGTTTCTGTCTGCTTTGGATCGAGGATACCTTTGTTATTGATGACATAATAGGCGTTGCCTTTTCGCATCAGGGCCGCCACGTGGGCCGCCCGGCTACTAAAGGCACTAATGGGTACAATAGCCAGATAGCCAATCGGCTCGAAACCGGCGTTATAAAACAAGCGCATGGCATAGGTGGCGAACACGTCACAATCGGCTTCGAAACGCGCTTTCGATGGGGCACCCGGTTTCAGATGACTGATCTTCCCGTCGAGGTCGGGCTCCACATCGCGGTCGTGCGGGATATGGTAGAAAAAAATATCCGCTATGTTGCGATAGATCTCAAAAACGGCAGTCGGATTGGTAGGATAGGTACTCTTGGCGGCTGCGCCAATCTTTTCGGTATTCGCTTCCAGCCAGGCTTTCAGACTGGCGACGTCCAGTTTTGCCGGTGCCGGAATGGTAATGCTCTGCGCATTGGCCAGGTCGATCAGGTACTGGACATAATACTTTTGCTTATAGGTATACACCCACGGCATGTCGGTTTTCATCCGCTCCGTGTCGTACTCTTCGTTCGTTTTGCCCGTCGGGACTAAGGCTGGCAGCAACGTTGCGCCGTATTCCGGTTCGATAAAATAAGGATGTTTGAGCACCGCAAACAGCAACTCTTTGTTCCCTATTTCACCCTTCATCAGGGCATCGGAAATCGCTACCCGAATCGCTGGATTGAACATCAATACTTCGGCAATGGCTTTTACAACGGGCTCCTTGTTGCCGTACATTTTAAA
>CAXTJJ010000070.1:0-15694 GCA_964244155.1 uncultured Spirosoma sp. | reverse complement strand
TGGTCTTGCCCGCTTGTTTCAGATTGATAAAATCAAAACCGGTTCGCGTGAGTTGTAACGGACGAATGAATCGCTCCCGAATGACCGTTTCGAAGGGTTTTCCCGTGACTTTTTCAATTACCAGCCCCAACAGAAAATAGCCTGAGTTGGTGTATTTCTCCTCACCACCAGGCCTGGTAGCAGGCTTACGGCTGAACATCGACACAAGTTGTTCTTTGGACACCGGTCGGGTGAAATCCACTTTGTCCGGACCATCGGGGGCATACAGGAAACTCTTGTAATCGTGAATGCCTGAGGTGTGGGCAAACAAATCAGTCAGCGTGATCTGGTCCCCGTTGGGGTAGTCGGGCATGAACTTGCTCAACTTGTCCTTTACCGATAGCTTTCCCTCGTTCTGCAATTGCAGTACAGCCGCGCCAACGAATGTTTTTGTAATCGATCCAAGCTGGTAAATGCTGCTGGTATCGTTGTGGATTCTGGCCGACTCATTTCGCCAGCCGTATCCCTTCTGCAGGAGAATCGTATCGTGCCGGGCAATAAGGACTGTACCATTAAAGTGATGCAGATTGGCGGAGGCTGTCAGGTACTCGTTCAGTTTTTCAGCGGTCGTTTTGCCTGGCTGAGTTTGGGCCGTTGGCGGTAATCTGGTTGCCAATACATCCATTCCGTTCACATGAATAACCGCCTGGTTGACCTGTCCTTTTCTGTCCCGTTGAAACGTCCATTGATTGTTAAAAGCTTTCAGGAAAAAGCTGTTCTCGGACTGAGCAAACAACTCAATTCGGGGCTCATCAGTCGCCTGAACAAACAGTTTACCGTTCTCCAGAGAAACCGTCAGAATTCGGTCAGGTACAACTTTAGGGTCGAGCCGGTATCGTCCGACGTATTGCTGAAGTACAGTTTCCGACAGTTTTATTTCGGTGCGGGGCTGCCAGAGGCTATACGGTTTTTTTAACAGAATAGCTGTGAGGGCCAAAGTTGTAGGGGCCAGTGATTCAGAATAATGGCCGGAGTTTTTGAGGAGTATGATGGTTATGGCTTCCTCAGGATAATAAACAAAACTGGACATAAAGCCCGGATAGCCGCCATCGTGCCCAACATAGTGCCGGTCGAGGTAACTGCCCACCATCCAGCCATACCCGTAGTTGTTTAGTCGGGGCCTGAACGCCTGTTTCCACGAATCGGCGGAGAGAAGTTGCCGGCTTGCCACCGCCCGCCCCCATTTGTATAGATCCCCCGACGTGCTGTACATGGCACCCGCCGAGTAAGCTACTGTCGAATCAAAATGCGGATAAGTCGATTGATAGGTTGTTGTGAGTGTGTCGTAACCCTGCGCCCGGATGCTGGTGGGCAGATGCAGGTAGTCAAACCCGGAATGAGTCATGCCGAGTGACTGAACGATCATCTCCCGAATCACCTGTTCATACGGTTTACCCGTTACTTTTTCGATCACCAGTCCGAGTAAAAAATAGCCGGAGTTACAATAGGCAAAGGTTGATCCCGGCTTAAAGGCCAGAGGCCTGTCTTTGATTAAGTCCAGCACTCGTTGTTTCGCCACGGGGTGGCAGACGATGGCCGAATCCTCTTCGTCGATCAGTGACATGTAATCGAACAGGCCAGACGTATGCGTCAGCAGATGGTCAATCGTAATGGAATCGCCTTTCGGAAAATCGGGTAAATAAATTTTGAGCTTGTCCTGTACAGACAATTTGCCCTGCTCCTGTAGCCGGAGAATCACGGTGGAGGTGAAGGTTTTGGTGATCGACAGGATAGGGAAGCGGGTGACCGTATCATTGGGTGTCTGACGAACTGCGTTGCTCAAACCGTAGGCCTTGTGCAGCAGGATAGTCCCTTTCCGGGCTACCAGCGCTACGCCATTAAACTGGTCCATTCGGTGGGCGGAGGCCAGGTATTCGTCCAACTTTTGGGTCAACGGCTGGGATAAGAGACCGGAAGTAGCCGTAATAAAGATGATAAGTGTGCGGAGCAGGAATTTCATATTGCGTTGTTTTGAGCCTAAAACAGCCCAGAAACAACGTAGTAATCTGCTCAAATCTGGATTTGAGCGTTAGTTTTCAGGATTCCGCTGTCGGTTGAACCAGGTATTGCTTCGGTGACTTCCCCGTTGCCTGCCTGAAGACCCGCTGAAAGGTTGCCTGAGAATTAAAGCCGCACTCGAAGGCGATTCCCGTCAGGGTTAAATGATTGTTGGCCGAGTTAGCCAATTGCTGCTTTACAGCGTCAATCCGGTATTCGTTGACGAACGCATTGAAACTCTTTTGCCGATGTTGATTTATGACAAACGACACCGTCTTTGGCGGAAGCTGCACATGCCGTCCGACTTTCTCAACAGTAAGCTCGGGATCGAGGTACAGTTTGTCGGTTTGCATAGCGTTCGTCAATAAACCAATGACCTTTTCAACCGTTTCAGCCGAAATAAACGTGGTATTGGCTCTAGGGCTCCCTGTCTCAACGAGACTATACCGGGTGTGCAGATAGCCTTTCAGCCCCAGCCAGTAAATTAATATGGCAATGGGGATATAAATCGGATACCAACCGAATTTGTCCAACAAAGCCGACCGGGTGTCTGGAATGATGTAGGGCACCAGATGCACGAACCATATCACCTGAAAGAACAGAAAGACGTTGACAAACTGCCAGAGCCAGCGCATAGTCTGATCCTGATTATCCAGCTTCCCGGGCCTCTCGGTTTGTTCGTATTGGTTTAGCCATCGTCTTGTCAGTATGAGGTAAGTGGTCATGGAAAACCAGCGTGGAACGTCCACATATGTGTTATACTCATCCATAATGTGACCCCAGGCTGGGCCAGCTGACTCTGCCCATAAACCAAAGAAAACACCTCCAACGAAAATCCAGCCAATGAGTTTGGCTCCTAAATCCAGCACGACAGGGTAGAAATGCCGCCGTTCCGTTCGGCCAAGTTGAAAGGCCGGATCGAGTATGGACTTTGTGTAAAAATAGATGAGTGGCCCAAGGGGCATCGCCATGATGAGGGGTAACAAATCCAGGGCGAAGCTCACCCAACGGTTATAAATGGGTATGGCTACCGCCAAACTCATCAGGGCCAGCAAACCAAGTAATGTCGATAGCAACCGGTTCGATACGCGGTTTCCTTTCCGGCTGATCCAGAGAAGCGTTGCCAGGATAAATCCCTGTCCAGAGCCGAGCAACAAAATCAGATCAAACGGAGAAATTGTCATAAAAGCTCTGTGCTAACCCAGCCTAATCCTCGATCTTCACCCGAATGCGGTGGGGCGCCACCTGGTTGCCGCCGAAATAAAGGCCCGTGTTGTAGGCAAAGGATTTGTCGTGCGTAAAGGGAACGGTTTTGCCGCCGAGCACCTGATACACCTTCCGGCCATAGTCGATCTTGATGGTCATTTTGGTAGGTGTATTCAAAGCCACCTCCGCCACTTTAAAATCTATCCGTTGCCCTTCTACATAGATGTACGCACCCAGGTCAATACGGCCATGCTGAGGATTCCAGCGCCAGCCAACCCGTGCGCCATCGACTTGGTGCGGGGGGACACCATCCAGCGGTTGATCTTTAGCCCCCACGAATCCCAGACCAATGACTTTGTTCCAGTCGTCGGTATCCACAGCACCAACGTCGTAGATGCATGAACTATCGAAGGTAACCGTGGCCGATACTTCGCTGGGGCTGATAAGGAGGCCCACTTTACGTTTGGGATTGGGTTCATGTTCGCCTGCTTCGATAACCACCCAGTCGGAGTCGGAGAGCAAAAAGTCGGGCACACACGCGCTCATGAAGAGGCTAAGTCCCAAAAACAGGAGTGTCTTCGACGAACGTAGAAAGACGCGTACTGGTGAATGTAAACGTAGCATGATTGATGGAGCGCACAAATGGTTTTGCAAATAACGCTACAAATCAATTGATTGATGTCCCGTTGGCTCAAGTGCTTGTGGGACAAAGTTATTTTTTCGACAGGATTACAGGATTAACAGGATTTCTATTGGCTGAAAACCCTGTTAATCCTGTAATCCTGTCGAAAAACAGATCCAATCTTTATTTACATGAAGTTTGAATTAAACTTGTCTGTTGCCGCTCAGGTTGCCATTTACCGGGTTAATTAACCCAATCAAAACAGGCTTTTCAGTTATTAATAACCGCATAGGACACCGCACTGACAGACAGCCGTATAGGAATCTCGATAATAATGACCGCACACATTTATTTTAAACTATTCCGAGCAACTTTTCGGTAATTTTAAACATCCATTTAACACCTTATTTTATTTACGTTGATTTTGTATGGAATCCGCATTTCCTTCCTCTTTTCAATCTGGTCATGAGCGGTCCGGCAATTGGCGGTTGGGTATACCAACCTATATTTATGCTGTCGTTTTTGCCTCGTTTTGTGTGGTAATGGGCCTGCTCTGGGACATCATGTGGCACATGAGCATCGGACGCGATGGGCTGCTGGCTCCCCCGCACGTCGTTATTTATGTGGGTGCCGTTGTGTCGGGGTTGTTTTCGGCCTACCAGATTTTAAGCCTGACATTGACGAAAAACCATCCGGGCAGAGCAACCGCCATTCCATTCTGGGGTATTTTTTACGGATCACTAGGGGCTATGTTCAGTGTCTGGGGCGCATTGGCCATGTTGACATCCGCCCCTTTCGACGATTGGTGGCACAATACCTATGGCCTCGACGTTCAGATCCTGACGCCACCGCATACCATTTTGGCCGTTGGCATCATGACCCTTCAGTTCGGTGCCATCGTTGGCGTGTTGGCACTCCAGAATCAGTACCGGAAACAGCTAACCAGCCTGACCGTAGAAGGGTTGCTGCGATTAGGCCGCTTAAAGTGGCTATTTGCGCTGGCTGCGGGCCTGCTTCTGATCATACTGTATACGTTAATGTCTGAGTCGATGGGTATGCGTGAGTCGCACCAGTCCAGCTACTATGCTACAGCCGCTATTATCTTTCCGTTTTATCTGCTGGCTGTAGGACGGGCGTCTATGTTGCGGTGGCCAATTACCACCATTACGGGTATTTATATTCTGGG
Source organism: uncultured Spirosoma sp. (assembly GCA_964244155.1). GTDB lineage: Bacteria > Bacteroidota > Bacteroidia > Cytophagales > Spirosomataceae > Spirosoma. Next base: position 10,643 of record CAXTJJ010000070.1, on the reverse strand, counting down.
CATGTTGCTGCCAAGCTGGATACTTCAGAATTTTCCGGCCACACCACGTCTGGGGCCGGTACTGAATCCAATTACGCAATACCAGCCCTTTATGTTTCCGCTATTGCTCGTTATTCCGGGTCTGGCGCTCGACTGGCTCATGCATCGGTTCGACGCACCGCCAGGCGGGCAACGCAAGCTAAACGACTGGGTGTTGGCGGCTATCTACGCTGTAGCGTTCATGCTGATATTGCTGGCTGTGCAATGGCCCTTCGGCGAATTTCTACTGACCTCGCCCTATGCACAAAACGGTATTTTCCTGTCTTACTCCTGGACCTACGATAGTCCACCCGATTGGGAGTATCGCTATGTATTTGCCCCCTGGAATCTCCAGTCGGCTTCCGATTTCTGGATCGGTTTCGGAAAAGCTTTACTCTACGCCACCCTCTCGGCCCGCGTTGGTCTGCTTTGGGGTAACTGGATGAAGCGAATTGCCCGATAGATGAGCGAATACAGTAAGAAAACAGCAACCATGAAACCTACACATTGCAGAAAGCCCAGCCGGATAAATCGGGTCGTTCTACTTTATTCGCTCATTCTATCAATCACTCATTCGCTCATTGCAACCGCTCATGTGGGTAGTTCTGGCGTGATTGTGCAGAAACAAGCCGGGAAATATCAGTTGTTGATCAGCATAAAACCGCCCGATGTGGTGCCCGGAACCGCCAGCGTTACCGTCTTTGTCGAACAGGGACGAGCAGGGATCATTGGTGCCCGGCCCATTTATTTCCGTTCGGGTGACAAGGGAGCACCCACCCACGATATATTGACACCTACCGGCAGTAACCGTTACGAAGGCGATTTATGGCTAATGAGTTCGGGATCGTCCAGCATTGAATTTGATATTGATGGGCCCGATGGGAAGCAACGGGTGGTGGTGCCGGTAATGGCCGTAGCCACAGCATTGCGCGATATGCCGCAGGGAACAGGATTCGGACTGGCGGCTATGGGACTGTTACTGGTTGTGATGCTGATTACGATCATAGGGGCCAGTAATGCCGATGGAGTTGTCGCTCCGGGTCAGGCACCGCCCGCCAGACTCGGACGTCGGCGCGTAGTAGGTATGGGCATTGGCTTAGTCGCGATTACGCTGATTCTGGCGGGTTGGCGGTCGTGGTGGAACAGCACCGCCGAGGACTATAAGAATGTTCAGCTTTACCGGCCAACCCCCATCCAGGCATCGGTGCGAAACACCAGCGGCCAACGCCAACTAACCATTCAGTTTGATACGACAGGTTATGCCGCAGATCGGCAAAAGCGTAGGACGTTGAGTTATATATTGCCTGACCACGGTAAACTAATGCATGCCTTTCTGGTGCGGATGCCGGGTTTGGACGCTTTCGCGCACCTGCACCCAAACCGACGGGATACGCTGAACTATGAGACTACCTTACCGGCTTTGCCGGAGGGTAAATACCTGCTGTATGCCGATGTCGTGTATCGCAGTGGTTTCGCCGAAACCCTGACCGATACCGTTGAGGTGCCTTCGCCGAATTCCGGTGCCGCCTACAAGCCCACCGACAATGACGATAGCTGGCTACTCACCGAACCCATGGGCGTGAAGGCCAATGCTGTAAACGTGCCGCATTTAGATAATGACATGGTGGTGTGTGGCAAGCCCGGTGCCAGCGCAAAGCTTGCCGATGGTTCCAGTATGCTCTGGATGGACAAACCCGGCCAGATACTGGAAGCCGGAAAGTTATATACGCTGAAATTTGCCGTGGCTGATGCGCAGGGGAAAGCGACGCCCATAGAACCTTATCTGGGCATGGGTGGTCATGCAGCCATCCTGCGCTCCGACGGTACGGTCTATATTCACCTTCACCCGGTTGGCACCTACTCGATGGCGGCAGAAGGTTCGCTGGTCAACCGCATTGCCGACACGGCCCGGACGTTCCATTACCCCAACGCCGTACATTTTCGCGACAGCATCGATGCCTATCTCGCCAAACTCAAAACACTGCCGGAGGTCGAGAAAAACCGAGTGCTGGCGGCATCCATGTCGGGCATGAGTCATCCCATGAAAACGAACAACATGGTTGAGTTTCCGTATGCCTTTCCACGGGCGGGCCATTACCGGATTTGGGTACAGGTAAAGCACAATGGGCAAGTAGTAACGGGTGTATTCGACACACAGGTAAATGACCCATTACTTTAAAATGTGGCTTAACCGGCTCAGAATCAGTTTTTGAAAGTTTTTTTGCTGTTTTTAATGGATTTTTTTTGAGCACAGGACTTGACAAATACCAAAATTGAGCTACCTTTGCATCCACAATTCGCCGATAGCACGATGAAATTGTAACCGCCACGGCGGACCGTGCGAAAGTAGCTCAGCTGGTAGAGCGCGACCTTGCCAAGGTCGAGGTCGCGGGTTCGAACCCCGTCTTTCGCTCAACAAAAAGGCACCGTCCCCGGTGCTTTTTTTGTAAATGCCGCTTCGCAATAGCGGGGCATGGAATGCCGGGATGGTGGAACTGGTAGACACGCCGGACTTAAAATCCTGTGGGCATCCGCCCGTGCGGGTTCGACTCCCGCTCCTGGTACTAAGTAAACCCTTAACTATCTAACAAATAGATAATTAAGGGTTTTTTATTTTGATGGTGTACGGAAAGGATTAGAAAAGGTAAGAAAGCATCTTGTTTGTAATACTATTACGTGTACAAAACGAGAAATAGCCTGAAAAAGACCAAGCAATATTGATCCGCGAATTAGTTTGTAAAGAACGAAACCTCTTACTTATGGAAGAAGATTTGGACCAACCTTCGATCTTTCTCCAAAAAACTAATCTGCTCCAAAACAGCAACCGTCAAGTCTGCCAACGAAAGAAATACCGCTCAGGCGGCCCTGTTGGTTTTTCAAGCGTTGTTTAAGCGGCTTCGGCGGTCCGATGATTCCAGACTAATTCGGTCGGATTTAGCTCCGGGCCACCGTGGCGCGGCTGTAAGCGGGTAAACGCGCTAGATGAATTCGCCCAGGTCGCTCTTTTAGGAAGGCTTTAACCGCTTCTCCGCTGTGAATCGAAGCACCATTCGCACCGGCGACCCAGCCAAATGACGGCAGATCTCTCCTGCGGTAACGGCTACACAGCTTCCTTGAAAACCACACGATATCTTCCCCGCTAAAAAAATGATCCTGACCTCCGGTCTAAATTCGACCATTAGGAGCAATGGCCGCAATTAGGCTGAGATGATCATGACCGGCCTGCTCCAGTAAAACAGGGGTTTTGCCCCTTGGCACCCAGGTAATCCCCAGCATTGGTAAGAAATAAAAGGCCGATTCATCCACGTATACAATGACACGCCTTTCAGTCTGGGCTTTTGTTGAGTTCAGTCGGACCGCCGATGCGGTAAGCGCTCGTTCCGGCAGTGCTCGAAATGCTCTGCGTTTTGTTGGCATGCCTTAGCCTGCGGTTTCTGACGAATCCAGCCTACTTTCTTCAACAGACGCCCTCCCTGAGAGGGATCATAACTGACATTGAAGAGCTTTTTAATGACCTCATTAACACGGGGACGTGTCCAAATGTGACTCGGACAGCCATGCGGTTCGGCACCTTTGTTCAACTCCTCAACCAACCGAGTCAATTGCTCATCCGTCAACCGGGTCCCTTAGGTTTACGCCAAACTAAACCAGCCTGGCCATCTTGCTGCTATTTTTTGAGCGTTCGACTTACCCAACCCTCTGTCAGGCCTGAAGCTGTAGCGCTCTGGGTTTGTTTCCAGCCAGCGTCTTTCAACTGAGCACAGCGTCGACGCAGGAGTTCGTAGTCAGATGGTTTGTACGTTGTCATTTGTACCGAAGAACAATTCTTTACAAGCCTACTCACTAATCAATAGTTGACACTGTGATGTGATGGGGGCGCATCGAACATGGCATTGTCAGCTAGTTATCCTGCTACCTTGATGTTAACCGTTTACTGAATCGTCAAAGCGAAATACATCCATGAACCATTGGCGACCGAAGGGGCGCGACTGTTTTTGGGGCTGTGGAATCCAAAGGGATACCCCCTCCAGTATACGACCTCCTCGCCTGCCCTGGCCTTAGTCGAATCGTTAGTGCGCCAACCTCGGGTCAAGTACGAAAAGTTGCCCAGATTCTATCTGTTTACCCTATAGATGCCCGGGATTCGGATATTTTTGAGCCGTATCATCGATAACCAGTACCCAATCGGTTGGGCCACCCGATGCATTGCGCTGGCTGGGCGGAGTAAAAGTAACAGCACCTGTCAGTGTGCCTTCCCGATCTTGATAAACATGGCCAGTTCGTGGATCAAACCACCAGACCCGCTTTTTCTTTCCCGACATACTGGTTACATCAATCGTCACGGATTGGTGCCGGGGAAGATAGGCCATTATGTATGAACCTGTCGAATCGCGCATAGCCATAACCAGATCCTGATAATCAGTCCCCTTTTCAGAACGAATAAGCGTCTGATCAACCATTCGGGTAAAATAGGGCCGGGAAAGAAGTAATTCTTTCAGGTAGTGTAGTTGGCCGGCGGCTTCTGCCCCAAGGGCCTGTTTCCAGCCGATTAGTGTATCCCCAATGCTGAGCGGTGTAAAGCGACTTGTATCCACAAACTGCCAAACCTGCTGATGGCCATACGTAAAGCCACACATACCGGCAAAAACACTCCTATATAGTCGGGAGCGAATATCATACGCGTTGAAGTAACCTCTCTGGCGAGTCCATTTTCCATCCCATGGGTTGATCGGATGATCTTCATAACACGGTTCCATATCCAGGGTAGGCTTCGGCGGGGTCAGGGCCAAATCCCGCCGAACCCAGTTCCAGGTATCTACATCACGGGAACCATGACTCGACTGAAAGGCATTGAAATCAAGCCAGTTTTCCTGGTGGAAGTAGTCCGAAGAGGATTTACCTCCCTGGGGATGATACGTCATCAAATGCCGGTTTATTCCTTCCCCTTCTTTAATACCAGCCACCAGAGCACGCCATATAGATCGATCATCGTAGTGATGCTGATCTTTGGTATCATAGACAACTGGGCAATCCCCGCCTAGTATCCAGATGATGTTCCACTGTGTCGCGTAGCGATCGCCCAGGAATTTACCATACGAACGCGCTTTTTGTTCATTGAAAATAACGCCTTTCGAGCTCCAGTGATGCGAAACGTGATCGCCCCAAACGGGGTTCAGCGCTATGTATAAACCCATCCGGGCGGCCGTCTGTATCACAAAATCGATATGATCCCAATAGTCGTATTGACTAGTATCGCTGGGGTGATTTCCGGGTGTTATGGCTAAGTGGTCAGGGTTATTACCAATAAATGGCCAATCGCCGTAGCGGTTGGGCTTATTATTATCGGCCTCATTGGCAAATGCCAGCGCCACTACCTGAATGACATTGAATCCCTGCCGACGTCGGGTTTCCAGGTAGGTTTCAGTAGCTGATCGGTCCAATCGGTGAAACAGTTCCCAGGCCGTGTCTCCCATCCAGAAGAAAGGATTTCCCTGCTTATCCTGAAGGAAACGGTGGTTGGGATGAACCTGAATCTGGGCCGAAGCCGCTAGCCAATCTAAGCAGCAGAATAAAATGAATGCTTGTTTCATAGCCTACGATGTGGGACTTCTACACAAACTAAACTGTATACTACTGAATAGTACATTCGTTTGGCAAAAGTAGCTTCATTTAACGGATCCATACGCTTTTGTGGGGGAAGCCGAAATGAAAGACCTAACCCGTAAACGTTAAACGTAACCTAATCCTTTCTATCCCTACATCATACTGTTTCCTTAGCGTAACTTATACCTACCGCTCAACTAACAGCTTTTTGTAAGCCCGTCCTTATTGCTTCACCCATAGGCCCGCCAGTACCCGTCCAGTTAGGGTTTGGCATTGGGTGGTGATCGTTCGCCTGTAGCCCTTTTGGATCAGATCATTATTGGTAGCAGAAAAGTCAGCATAGTTCAGCCCATGCCGGGCCACCCAGGCAGGCTGACTGGGAAGTTTATCATAAATGACGCAGTAACTTGTGCGACCATCCATAAAGGCCACATTGATGTCGGTGGGCATATAGCCCTGCCGGGTCCATGTGATAAACTCGCGCTGGTAGGCTTCCTGACTCAACCCATGACGCGCCACCCAGGGGGTGGTATCGGGCCGTTTTTCAAAAATACCCCAGTAGCCCAACTGGGGCCGTTCGCCGGGCTGATAATCAAACACTCCGAGTGTTTTAGCCCACACCTTGACGGGCCGATAGCCCTGAGCGACCAGCCGGTCAAATTCGCGCTGATATTCGCGGATCGTCAGGTTTTTTACTTCGGTTCGCTGGGCGTTTGCTGCCAGATTGAGCAACATCAGCAGCGCTAACAGGAGATGGATTTTTTTCATGATTAAGATCGCTGTAGTACAGGTCACTTTAGTCGTGAAGATCGATAAAGACGCAAGCTGAGGAGGTTATAATTGAGCAACCGGTCAATTACCGGTATAAGGAGATCGTTGAGACTCGTTTCAAAAAACTGAACCTTCCGCTAGGCGGATCGTTGCCCGATTATAGCGGTAATTAGCAACTACATTCATGGTTGGACAAGATTGGTAGATCAGACTTCTATTCTGATACTTAGTTGCACAGTTAGTGAGCGACCACTACCTTGCCTGCTCCAAACTTGATTCGTTATGAGCTGCTCTTCTCACTTATTGATCATCTGCTTTCTGGTTTTTTCACCGAGCCTATTCACTCCGCTGTGTGCCTGGAACCGGCCCACGCATATGGTGACTGGCGCCATTGCTTACCGCGAGCTGCAACAGGCGTCTCCCCAACTAGCCGAGCGCATTGTCGCCATCTTACGACAGCATCCCGACTATCAACAACGGTGGGTTACCAAGCTGAACGACACGGCACTGTCGGCCGACGACCGTAATCAGTACCTGTTTATGCTAGCGGCCCGCTGGCCCGATGATGTGCGCGGCAATGCCTATGATCATCCGACCTGGCATTACATCAACTATATCTATGCACCTGAGCAGGGAATGGCCCGAACTGATACAACCCTGGCCACGGGTGAAAACATCCTGCAGGCTTTTGAACAAAATCGCCAGGTTTTGCGCAGTAACGCGCCCGACAGTGCCAAAGCGATTGCCCTGTGCTGGCTGTTTCACCTGGCGGGTGACGTACACCAACCCCTCCACGCGAGTGCGCTGGTTGACAACCAGTTTCCACAGGGAGATCGGGGCGGAAACCTCTTCAAGATCAAAGTGCAGATCAGCAGTCAGACCATTAATCTGCACTCGTTCTGGGACGGCATGCTGTTGGGAGCTGACGACTTTCAATCGGTTCGAAATCTAGCGGTTCAAGTTCGGCAGGCTGAGCCGAGAAATCAACTGGTTCAATTAGGCAGGATGAATATAACCGACTGGTCGAAAGAGAGCTTTCAACTGGCTCAGGATAATGCGTATCGAAGCAATACACTTCAATCCGGTACCGATCAGGAGGGTTCTGTCTTACCGGCTGACTACGTGGCCACCGTAAAGCCAATCGCTCAGCGTCAGGTAGCGCTGGCTGGTTACCGACTAGCGGACGAATTGACAGCAGATTTGAGCAGGTAATTGTATATGGTGGCCCATCGACTGATTCTGTATGATGGTGCTCATAACGATCGGGTTGCCTATCAATGCGCAGACCGTTACGGGCCATTACAGGCACAAGGCTAAACGTCTGGATCCCGGAGTAGTCTGCGTGTTCATTCGCGAGAGCCGCAGCACATATGCCTATCATAGTGAAGTGTGTCGGTAGCTCAGACCCGAAGCGCTGGCTATTTAGTTTGCAAAATTTGTTATTAAGCCTGTCGATTACCGTTACTCACACGACACAAAAAAGACACGGCAGTTTAACTACCGTGTCTTAACAAGTTTACTAGTTGATAAACGAAGGATCAGTCTCTTTTATTGTGCATGTTGAAACAGACGGTGCTTTATTTCGCACTTTTTTTAAGACTAATTGCCTGGTTTTTCGCTATCCATTTCTGCTGGTTCGTTCTCTTCTAACATACTTTCCATAGCCTGTTCGCCATACTCACGGTGCAGGCTACCAAGTTCTTTATCCGAACGGGCATCGGTCTGATCAGGATTGCGGATGGTACCTGGTTCAAGCTTATGTTTCTTTTCAAGATTGCCGACCTGAATATCAGAGCGGTCTTTGCGAGTCTTGCTCATGATTGGTTGCTGGGTTAAATTGGTTCTGTAACTGTTGCTATAAACCTGCTGGGAGCCATTTGTTTGTCAATTTGGAAAAATACTACCTCTTGGGGTGCATATAAAAAAGGTACATAAACCATCTCACAATTTGCAACTCTTACAGTCAGCTTTTAAGGTCGGTAGAGAAATTGGATGTCTGACTCATGAAAACGAGCAAAGAAATAGTGGCCTAGAGTACTTTAACAGGCAAAATTGTCAGATGAATTTATGATTTTCTCACTTAACGACTGCTTAGCCCATCACTTGATAAAATCTACGGTGGGTTGTCCGCTAACCGTTTGCTATTCAGCCAACACGACAGTACCGTTTTGGCTAAACAGTAGTCCGGTTAGGCTAAATTACCCTGACGATTTGTTCCGAATTTTGAGCCATGAAAGCCTACTTATTATATGAAGCCGGAGGTCCCGATAAACTGATTCTTGGCGAAACACCCAGACCTACTTTAAATAGTGGGGAAGTTTTAATTAGGGTAAAAGCCATCGGTATAAATCCGGCTGATACAATTTATCGCAATTCGCCTACCTTTATCACCCATATCTTCGGCCAAGAGCGGCCAGTCGTACTGGGTTGGGACATAGCGGGGGAAGTGATCGAAAAGTCTGAGAATACGGATGAATTTGAACTAGGTGATGCCGTGTTCGCACTTTTGCAAAAGGCTCACGGTTATGCTGAGTTCGTAGCAGTCAATGTAGGATTGCTAGCTCACAGACCCGATACTATTACGTTTGAAGAAGCGGCTGCTGCCCCAATGGCTGGTTTGACAGCATGGCAACCACTCGTGCATGGAATGACTATTAAAAAAGAGGACAAAATTCTTATTCATGGGGCATCGGGTGGCGTGGGACATTATGCTGTGCAAACAGCCAAGTATTTGGGTGCGCAAGTGATCGCAACGTCTTCTGCTAAAAATCGCAATTTTGTTCTGGCTCTCGGTGCTGATAAACATATCGATTACCAAACTGAAAATTTCTGGGAAGTTAATAACGATGTCGACTTTGTTTTTGATACGATTGGCGGAGAAACCCTGGAACATTCAATTGACGTAACTAAACCGGGAGGTACCATTATCTCGATTATTCCTATGACAGACGAACGCCTAAAGGTCAAAGCGCAGAAAAAAAACGTAAACTTGTTTTTATGGGGACTGCAAGTCAATGGAGACGATCTTAAAGCGTTCGCTGATCTACTGGCTAAGGGTATATTAAAATCATACATTGCTAAAACGTATCCGTTTACGGCAATGGCGGAAGCACATACCCAGGTTGAAACCCGTCGCACAGCAGGAAAAATTGTACTGACAGTTTAGCGGAATGATCCATCAAATAAAAACCATTGGACAATTTTATAAGCTACGAAACTTACCTCAACCAGCGCATCCACTGATCAGTGTTATCGATATTGCCAGTGCACCAATATATCAGCAGATTGAATCAGGAAATGTAATCTTCGGCTTTTATGTACTATCCTTCAAAAGTGGTCGTACGGCTATTACAAAACATGGCCAGCTACCCGAAAATTCTGACGGGGGCATTTTAGGCTTTCGAGCACCAGGACAGGTCGTAAAGGTAGAACCTCACAAAGTTGTAACGTCAATTACCTCCGGATGGATGCTTTGCATTCATCCGGATTTCTTATGGCATACCCCGTTGGCCAGAAAAATCAGGAGCTATGATTTTTTCTATTATACATCAAATGAAGCACTGCTTTTATCCGACGAAGAACAAACGATAATCCATACACTTGTTGCTACGATTTCTTCCGAGTGTCAAAACACCACTGATCAATTTAGCCAACCTATTGCAATTGCTCTGCTTGAGGCACTGCTAGCCTATATTGAACGATTTTATCAACGACAATTTACGACTAACAAGGTTGCTAGTCATCAACTGCTTGACAAATTAGACAACTTACTGACTATTTATTTTGATCGGGAAAATATACTCAAATCGGGTTTGCCAACGGTCGCGATGATCGCTGATGAATTAAACATTTCTCCGCACTATCTAAGTGCCCTGTTGCGATCAATAACCGGGAAGAATGCACAACAGCATATTCATGAGAAACTCATTAACAAAGCCAAAGAATTATTGTCGACTACGGATCAATCCGTTAGCGAAATCGCGTATGCCCTGGGATTTGAGCATCTGCAATCATTCAGCAAACTATTTAAAACAAAGACACAGCTTTCGCCCTTACAATTCAGGAAATCGTTCAACTGACCGAAGAAAAGCAATGGGAAATTATAAATCCGTGCTGATGACATTGGTTTTGCGTCAATGAATTCCAATTCTCGATTCTCTTAATATGTTTCTACGATAGACAAAAGCGCGTCTATAGTTTCAATTTAGCTAGACCTATTCAGCATGTAGTTGGCTAGATTAACAAATTAA
>CAXTJJ010000069.1:0-15819 GCA_964244155.1 uncultured Spirosoma sp. | reverse complement strand
GCGGAAAAAAGGCTGACCGTAGTGATACCGCTCCTACCCGAATGGCTTCCCCGGCAGATGAACGGATACCGCTGACGGAGAGAGCAATTAAACGGCGGAATGAAACAGCCATACCGGAACGTACCACGGTCAAGAAACAGGAAAGGGCAAACCGTATAAGCAAAGGCAGGGGCAGGCCTTTGGTTGCCTCCAATGATGGCATATTTACGCCGTCGTTGTCTAGCAGGCGGCCTGTTCGGAATGTCTCAAAACCGGCCAAAGATGATATTCTGAATAGGACAGAAACTATAATCCAACCTAGCAACGATGAGGCAGAGGCAGCCGGATTGCCAGACATAAATGAATTGGCAATCCGGCCCGCCCGCTGGTCTAAGACGATGCTGTTTAAAGGTCGTACCGTTGAGGTAACTGCTGCCGTTCAGCCTGATACATTTTATCAAGTCACTGCGCCAAAGCTACTAACGGAAAGGGGGCTAAGTGTTCGACTTGCCATCGCCCCAGATTTGAGTTCAGTTGGCTTGAATAATTTCACTCGTCCCGGTACAAATGTGGGCGTGTTGCTGGAATATAGACTGGCAAAACGTTGGAGCGTTCAGGCTGGAATTATTCAGAGTACGAAAATATATAAGGCGTCCGCATCCGAATACACAGCACCTCCTGGTTCATGGTCGGCAGCAATGGGTGTCAAACCAGCAACTGTCGATGGCCAGTGTAGTATGTTCGACATACCTATTAATCTACGCTACGATGTGTTACTTCAACCCAGAGCATCTGGCTTATCGCCAAGCCGGTGGTTCATCAGTAGTGGCGTAACCAGCTATTATATTAAGCAGGAAGATTACAAATACAACTATAGTGGATATGTTCACAATCCTGCTACACCTTACAGTGGTAGCACAGGTGGCTACGGATTCAGTCATTTGAACCTATCAGTCGGTTATGAGCAAGCCCTCAGCCGTCGGTTGTCATGGCAAGTTGAACCATTTATTAAAATGCCGTTGAAAGGAGTTGGCTTTTATAAAATCAATTTGATAAGCACCGGCGCGTTTTTCTCGATCCGATATAAACTTTAAGAACGCAGTCCTTACACTTCCAATTCGGCTGACAATTATTGTAACTACACGAAATAAGCTAAACAACCAACCAATGAAAAGCAATTCGACGACCGACCAAATGAATCGCGGAGAATTTCTGCGTAACCTGGGACTAAGCAGCGCAACCCTGATGGCATTTTACTGCATGGGAACAACCCTTACGTCCTGTTCAAAAAGCAATGACCCGGCACCAGCTACCGGAACGGGAACAGGTACAGGGACCGGCACTGGTACAGGAACGGGCACTACAGGTTTTACCGGTAACGCGGATGCCTCGGCCGGAGCCATTAACTACACGCTTGATCTGACAAGTACTAGCTATAGCAGCCTGAAAACAGCAGGTAAGTTTGCCATCGTGGGAAGTACCATCGTCGCAAAAACGAAAGACGGTTCATTAATCGCGTTATCGAAAACCTGTACACACGAGGGAACAACGGTTGAGTATCGGGCAACTCAGGATGACATCTATTGCAGTAATCACGGTTCAGAATACAGCTTAACGGGAGCCGTAGATGTGGGTCCGGCTACCAAGGCGTTAACTCAGTACAAAACATCATTAAGTACAGATGGCAATACACTGACAGTTAAAGCCTAACTGTGATCAGGGAATGCTAAAGCCTTGCGTACGGTTGCAGGTGCTTTATCAGGCTGGATACTCAAAATCGTTAATTCTTTTCGGATGAAATACGTTTGTTTTGCTTTGCTACTATGGCTTGGCGTAGGCTCGCTTCAGGCCCAGGATTCGACAGCAGTGCGCCGGGATACCGTTATTGCACCGACAACAACGGATGCTTCTGCCAACGATTTGCTGGCCGGTCTGGCCGATTCGACCCAGTCAGAGGGTGACCTGCTGCCGCACAAAATGATATTTACACAACGGGCATTTTGGGGTCCAAAGGGACTGCTTCGATCCATGAAGATCGCCCCGCTGACGTCGGAAGGTCGCGCCCATGAATTAAAAATTCGGCGGACAATGTTGGTGACGCACCAGATTGGCGGTTTTATAACCCTGGCGGGCTTTGTTGCACAGGGGCTACTGGGGGCGAAGTTGTACAATGCCAAAGGACAGGATTATGTCGATACAAAAAAATGGCATGAGCGATCGGCGACATTTATCAATGTTGCGTATGGAACGACGTTAGCACTTTCACTGACGGCACCCCCACCAATAGTGGGTACCCGCAAGGGATTTACATCAATCAAACTGCATAAGTATCTTGCCATTGTTCACCTGACGGGCATGGTGGCTACCAACATTCTGGCGCATATGATTGAAGATAATTCGGCTCTGAAGCCGTATCACCGGGCGGCTGCCTACACCACCTTTGGCGCTTATGCGGCTTCGATTCTTGCCTTAACTTTCTAAGAACATGAACAACATGATTAAGTATAGCTGCCTGGTAGCTATCGGGCTTCTGTGTGCCTTTGTCAGCCCGATGGCCAAGCGAAAACTGATGGCGGACAAGGTCGCATCGACCGTTACGTATTCGGCTAAACACCCGTTGCATAAGTGGGACGGGGTGAGTCACGACGTGAATTGCGCTATCATTTACAATGACGAAACAAAACTGCCCGAAACGGTAGCCGTGTCGCTGAAGGTAGCCTCATTCGATAGCGATAATAATAACCGCGATTCGCATGCTATCGAGGTGCTCGAAGGTATAAAATATCCGAACGTAACCTTTGTAAGTTCAGATGTGAAAGCGGGCGATAATGGAGCGATAACTGCCAAAGGGACCCTTACATTTCATGGAGTAGCCAAACCGGCTACCTTACAGGCTACACGCAAAGATGCGGGTGGTAAAATGACGCTGACCGGTGAATTTCCGGTAAAAATGAGCGATCACAACATTGAGCGCCCATCGCTGATGGGTCTAAAAACGGAGGATGATATGACTCTTAAGTTCAATGTGGTATTTGCTTTGTGAATATAGTACATAAAAGTCGACTCAGGTTTTCGTTTTCTTAATAAATCAAGTTAAAAGAGCGCATTTTTGTCATTCCGACGCAGGAGGAATCTTGAGGATTGTCTTAAGATAAGATTCCTCCTGCGTCGGAATAACAAAAATGCGCTCTTTTTAGAAAACCTATCGATGGATGGAGCACAGCTACCATCCAGACCAATGCTGACTTTTATGAAAATAGTAGTTCTATTTATTTTTGCGAGTACTGCGTTTGCTGCTTTGGCACAAAAGCCGGTCTCTCCAAAACAGATTCAGGAATTTGACGCCTATGTAGAGGCCGCCCGGAAGCAATGGGACGTACCGGGAATGTCTATTACGGTCGTTAAAGACAACAAGGTTATTTTTAAAAAGGGCTACGGCGTGCGCGTCGTCGATAAGCCTGAACGCGTTGATACGCAGACATTGTTTGCCTGCGCATCGACAACCAAAGCCATGACGGTGGCGCTGATGGGTATGCTCGTTGATGAAGGAAAACTCGCCTGGAACGACCCCGTATCCAAATATTTGCCCGAACTTCAACTGTACGATCCCTACGTAACCCGCGAATTGAAAATTCGTGATCTGCTCATTCACGACACGGGTGTAGGCAGTACTGATTTCATGACCGGAGCCATGACCATTCCGGTGAATGAAATGTTCAGGCGTATGGAAATGGTAAAACCAAGTTACCCTTTCCGGGCCGGGTTTGCTTACCAGAATACCTTTTATTCAGCTGCTGGTCGGATCATCGAGCGAATTGTTGGAAAGACTTGGGCCGAAACGATAAAGGACCGTATTTTTCTGCCATTAGGCATGACCCGCACAGCCCCCAAACGGGGCTATATTACCGATACCAACGTCACCAAGCCGCACTACAACATCAACGACACCATTACCGTAATCGAGTACGGGGCTGATAGCGAGGTTGGCTCAGCGGGTGCTGTCTGGTCTTCAGCCGACGACATCAGCAAATGGGTAATTTGTATGCTCGACAGCAGTAAATACAGCGGTGGCCGCTTGCTCAAACCCGAAACCTGGACCGAAATCTTCACTCCGCAAACCTTTTTTCCGGCAGACGAATACCCGACCATGCAGCTTTTGAAACCCAACTGGCGAACCTACGGCCTGGGCTGGTATCAGCATGATTACAAAGGTAAAAAGGTGAACTTCCACACCGGTAGTCTGGCGGGATTGACCGCTATAACCGGGCAGTTGCCGGAAGAGAAGCTAGGCGTTTATGTATTCGGAAATTACGACCATGCCGAACTTCGCCATGCGTTGATGTACAAGGCGTTTGATTGGTTTGCCCTGGGCGGTAACCGTGACTGGAGTACCGAGTTTAAGCAACTGTATGGGAAGATCAAGGAAGAGGATAGAAAGGCAAAAAGGGATTTTGAGGCTAAACGGGTGCTTAACACAGCACCCTCGTTACCACTGAGCCAATATGCCGGAACTTACACCAGCCCGCTCTATGGAAAAGCTGATATTAATGTGGCCGCTAATCTGTTGACTATCAATGTAAATGATAACGCAATGATCGCGAGCCTGCTACACTGGCACTACGATACATTTTATGGGCCATATCAAAAAGCCTGGTATGGCAAAGCGACAGCCCGCTTCACCCTGAATACGCTGGGCAAGGTTGATACCCTGGTATTTGAGGGGATGGAGTTTAAAAAACTGTAAATTAACCCGCCACCATTGTTCTGTTCAACCCACGCCGGGCCAAACCCGCGCTGATTAAAATAAGGACAGCCGCCAGATAGAAGGGTGCACCGGGTAAATAAACAGGGGCTGCTGGCGAGGTGAAAAAGGAGAACAGATTGGTCATGATGAGTGGACCGAAAATGGAGGTCGTGCTGGTCAGGCTGGTTAAGGCTCCCTGCAATTCCCCCTGTTCGTTGGCTGGAACCTGATTCGAAATCAGACCCTGAATGGACGGCCCGGCAATACCCCCCATGGCATATACCATCATAAAGGCAAACATCATCCAGCTTTGCGTAGCTAGGCCAAATAAGGCAAAGCCAAGCGCACTAAACATCAATCCAACATACACAGAGCGTTGCTGACCCAGTTTGGGAATAATAATTCGGCTTAGGCCGCCCTGCACAATGGCAAAGGACAGACCAATAGCCGCCAGGGAGAACCCAACGGTCTTTTCGTCCCACTTGAATTTCTCCATCGAGTAGAACGTCCAGGTGCCCTGTACAGCAAATCCGGCAATGTAAATCAATACCAGTGAAGCTACCAATCCCAGAATAACAGGGTATTTGCCTAACCGCATCAGCGACCCGATAGGGTTAGCCCGTTTCCAGTCGAACGGGCGTCTGTTTTCGGGGGCTAGCGATTCGGGCAGGATGAAGAAACCATACAGGAAGTTAACCATTGTTAAACCTGCTGCTACAAAAAATGGCACTCTCGGGCCGTACTGACCTAAAAATCCACCGGCAGCCGGACCAAGAATAAAGCCGACGCCAAAAGCGGCTCCAATCATTCCGAAATTCTGCGCCCGCTTCTCGGGCGTACTAATGTCGGCAATATAAGCGGTTGCTGTAGTAAAGCTGGCTCCCGTAACCCCAGCCAATAAGCGGCCAACAAAGAGCCATTCGATGGTAGGCGCAAAGCCCTGAAGAATGTAATCCAGCCCAAAGCCAAACAGGGAAAACAACAACACTGGCCGTCGGCCAAACCGGTCGCTCAGCCCGCCCAGGATGGGCGAGAAAAGAAACTGCATACCGGCATAGGAAAATGATAGCCAGCCGCCCCAGCTTGCTGCCTGACTAATGTTGCCGTGAATGAGCTGTTCAATCAGTTTCGGGAAAACCGGGATGATAATGCCCAGCCCCGTAACGTCAATGAGGAGTGTAATGAAAATAAAAACAAGGGCGGGACCGCGCTTGGGGGAAACGGTAGGAGTAGGCATAAATGATGAATGAAGAATGAGGAATGATAAATAATGAATGTGCTATCGCTTGGGAATAGGCTATTCATCATTTACCATTCTTCACTCTTCATTCTGTTTTAAGCGTATGTATTCAACATCACCGGCATCACCAGCATCAGGATGTCTTCGTTTTCTTCTTTGTCGGCTGGGATGAGCAGACCAGCGCGGTTTGGTGCCGACATTTCGAGCGAAATCATTTTGGCACTCAGGTTGGTCAATACTTCAGCCATCAGTTTCGCATTGAACCCAATTTCCATTGCTTCGCCGTCGTAGTCGCAGAGGAGTTTCTCGTTGGCTTCGTTGGAGTAATCAAGGTCTTCGGCTGAGATCGTAAGTGTATTGGCTTTGAGCGACAACCGAATCTGGTGCGTAGTGCGGTTGGCGTAAATCATAATCCGCTTCAGAGAATTGAGCAGGTCGGTACGGCCAATGGTCATTACATTCGGATTGTTGGTCGGAATGGCGTTTTCGTAGTCGGGGAAACGCTCATCAATCAGGCGGCAGATCAACTGGGTTAGGCCAAAGGTGAACGATGCATTCGCCTGACTAAACTCAGCTGTAACAGGCACGTTTTCGGGCAACGATGCTTTCAATAGTTGCAGAGCCTTCCGGGGAATAATAATGGATGTGCTGGCCGACGCATTCAGGTCGGTTCGGCGATAGCGGATAAGCCGGTGGCCGTCGGTAGCCACAAACGTGGCACTATCGTCATTCAGTTGCAGTAGCACCCCCGTCATGGCCGGGCGCAGATCATCGGTGCTGGTAGCAAAAACAGTGTTGTTGATGGCACTAAGCAAGACGTCTGATGTCATGTCGACAGACATGTTTTTGTTAACCGTCGGCAGTTTTGGAAAATCAATCGGGTTTTCGCCAGAGAGTTTGTATCGACCGTTGTCGGTCAAAATCTCGGTGCCAAACGTGTCGGTGTCGATATTGATCGTAACGGGTTGTTCAGGGAGACTGCGGAGCGTATCCAACAGCAATTTTGCTGGAATTGCAATGGCCCCGCCTTCGCTGGCTTCTACCGGAATCTGCGTCGTCATGGTCGTCTGCAAATCCGAAGCCGTTACCGTAAGTGTCCCCCCGGATGCGTCCGGTCCGACATCAATGCGAAACAGGAAGTTTTCGAGGATAGGTACAATCGGATTCGTGGCTACGACCCCGTTAATATGCTGTAAGTTTTTAAGCAGTACAGATGAGGAAACTATAAATTTCATGTGCGAAATGTCTAAGGCTGTGTGTAATCCTATATAAGAACAAAAGTAGCAAAAAAAGCGAACTCTTGGGTGGGTTATTTCCAAACGGTAAATAGTTATAAAAAGGGAATGAACGGCCTGCGACTGCTTGCTGTTTAGAAGGTATTACAACTCGAACTATGGAAGCCGAAATCGTTAATCGCGTCGCTAATAGCGGCCTTGTAACGCTTGATCTGGAAGACTATTACCATCCCGGCGAGCGTGTCGTATACGACCTGAAAGACAACTTGTATATGGGCTTGATTCTGAAAGAGAAGGACTTTCGGGCCTTTCTGAAAGAACACGACTGGAGTCAGTATAGTGGTAAAAATATAGCCATCACCTGTACTGAAGATGCCATTGTGCCAACCTGGGCCTATATGTTGCTAACGCTTCAACTACAGCCTGTTGCTAATGCAATCGTGTTTGGTACGCTGGCCGACTTAGAAGAAAAACTCTACTACGATGCTATTGCCCGCATCAATCCCGAAGACTACCGCGATGCCCGTGTTGTGGTGAAAGGATGTTCAAAAGTACCGGTGCCGACAGCCGCTTATGTAGAAATTACGCGGGTGCTGCGGCCCGTTGTGCAAAGCCTGCTATTTGGCGAACCTTGTAGTACCGTGCCGTTGTACAAACGGCCGAAAGGGTAAGGTATGAAATACCACCCGCGCCTGATCGCGCTGCCCCATAAGGCAGCGCTTTTTTGTGCCTTTTAGAGGCAATGATGACCGTCCGCGAAAGTTTGGCTGTATGTTTCGGTTAGGTTTAACATATTTGACTATTATTGCTTTATGCCAAATACTTGACCTACTCCCTGTATGCAACTCGAAATCAAAGACCTTACAAAAACATATTCTAACGGTGTACGCGCGTTGAAAGGCGTCAACCTGACTATTTCGCAAGGTATGTTTGGCCTGCTTGGGCCCAATGGAGCGGGTAAATCGAGCTTAATGCGCACCATTGCTACATTGCAGGAAGCCGACAGCGGGTCTGTTCGGTTAACCGGGTTAGGGGGCGATGATTTAAATGTGCTGACCCAGAAAGATGCCGTGCGCCGGGTGCTGGGTTACTTGCCGCAGGAGTTTGGTGTATATCCACGCGTAACGGCAGAGACGATGCTTGATCACATTGCGACGCTTAAAGGCATTGCTAATAGCCGAGAACGCAAGGCCATTGTAGAAGGGCTGCTGCAGAAAGTGAACCTGTATCAGGTGCGTAAGAAGAACCTCGGCACTTACTCGGGCGGTATGAAACAGCGGTTTGGCATCGCTCAGGCCCTGATTGGCAACCCCCGGCTTATCATTGTCGATGAACCCACCGCCGGACTGGATCCTGCCGAGCGAAATCGGTTTCACAACCTTCTGTCAGAAATAGGTGAGAACACGATTGTGATTCTATCAACTCACATTGTAGAAGACGTCACGAACCTGTGTTCCGACATGGCGATTATCTGCCTGGGTGAAGTGGTAGCTGCCGGGAATCCAAACGAGCTGGTAACCGAGTTAAAAGGTAAAATCTGGCAGACGTTCGTCGAGAAATCAGAAATAGAAACGTATCGCCAAACGCATCGGGTAATATCAACCCAGTTGAAGGGCGGTAAAACCCGAATCCACGCGTATAGCGACTTGCCGATGTCGGGTTTCGAACCTGTTTCTCCCGATTTGGAGGATGTGTACTTCGCAAAGATTACGGAAAAGATGGAAGTGACAACTGTTTAAATCAAACTCTCCATGTTCCTCGAAATTTTCAAATTTGAGCTAGTCTATCGGTTAAAGCGACCCGCTACCTATCTCTATGCGCTGATATTGTTTCTGTTTACGTTTCTCTTCGTCATCTACGGTAGCGGACCCGCGTCGGAGAAAACCAATATCAACTCGCCTTACGCCATTAGTCAGTTTGTGGTTGTGATGACCATTTTTGGGATGCTGGTGGCTTCGGCAGTGATGGGAGTACCCGTCTACCGCGATATTGAGCACAACACAAAAAACTACTTCTTTACTTTTCCCATTTCCGAGCGAGGCTACATACTGGGGCGATACCTGGGTTCGTTCGTGGTGCTGCTGGGCATCATGGCCGTAGGTATGCTGGGTATTGTAGTTGGCTCCCTGTTGGGGCCGGTTTTTAATCTGGCGGATAACACCGAGCGTTTCGGTCCCATTCGTTTCCGCGATTACGCCTACCCATTTCTGGTATTCGTTATACCGAACATGTTTCTGGTGGGCAGCATTTTCTTTAGCCTGGTTGCCTTTTCGCGGCAGGTTTTTGCTACCTATGCCGGAAGTATCCTGCTCTTCATCGCCTACCTGCTGGGTTCTATACTCTCGCAGGATCTGGAGAACAAACAACTGGTTAACCTGCTCGACCCTTTCGGGTCCTATGCGTATGACGCGGCTACCAAATACTGGTCGCCAGTAGAACAAAATACCCTGCTGGCCCCCTTGCAGGGCGATCTGCTGACAAATCGACTCATCTGGTTCGGGATTGCCCTGCTGGTCTTTTTCGGGACGCTTTTCCGCTTCAGCTTCTCCCGCTTTCTGGCTGTTAAGCTGGGTAAACGTGGGAAAGAGGATGTTGTGGAAAAAGACATACCGTCGCTGGCGAGTTTACCAACGCCCCACCCTGTTTTTCAGGTGAGTACGTACATTCGTCAGATGTTCCGGCAGGCACGGATCGAGTTTGGGAACATCGTTCGCGATCCCTATTTCATCGCCATTTTGATGGGGGCTGTGCTGTTTTTATTCCTGGCGGGCTGGCTTGGCATCGAAACCTACGGCACACCCTCGCTGCCAACAACCTATGCTATGCTCGAAGCGCGAAATGGTACCTTTTTTATCTTCGTGCTCATCCTCCTGATTTTCTACACAGGCGAGGTCGTTCATCGCGACAAGGTTGTCATTACGATACCATTGCCGACGCGCTGCCCGTGCCCGACTGGATGAACTACGGGGCCAAATTGCTGTCGATGATCTACATCTGCCTGTTGCTCTGTGCGCTCATCCTGCTGTCGGGCGTCTTGAATCAGACGGTGAAAGGTTATTTTAACTACGAGTTCCCGCTCTACTTCCGCGACCTGCTGGCTATTGCGTTTACACAGTATTTTCAGTTGGTGATGCTGGCGTTTTTTGTGCACACAATGGTCAACCAGAAGTTTGTAGGACACATTGTTACGCTGGCGGTCTACATCGTTATTTGGGCAGTGCCACAATTTGCCGAGTTCAACTATCGGCTGGCCATCCCGTTTTCGGGCGGGTCGGTTCAGATTTCGGACATGAACGGCTTCGGGCATTATCTGGCAGCATTAGCCTCGTTCAGGTTATATTGGTATGCCTTCGGGGGACTGTTATTGGTGCTGGCGTTGTGGTTCTGGAACCGGGGTGCCGATACGAGTTTCAAAGCCCGCTGGCAGCTGGCCCGTCAACGAATGGGCCGCGGGTCAATGGCTTTATTCGCGGTCCTTCTGCTGGCATTTGTGAGCATGGGAGCTTGGATTTATACAAATGTCAGTGTCAAAAATAAGTACTATTCGGCCGATGAACAGCGGGAGCAACAGGCAGCGTTTGAGAAGACGTACCACAAATATGCCAATGTGCTGCAACCTAAAATCACAAGCGCCAAGATGAACGTAGATGTATATCCCGATGAATTTAAAGCCGTTGCGACCGGGGCCTTTGTGATCGTCAACAAGGGGGACCAGCCCATTGACTCGTTGCACCTGACCATTCCAAACGACAACTTTCACCGGAAGTTAACCAGGATGCTGGTCGATGGAAAAGTCCCGAATCTGCTTCTGAACGATACCGACAATGGTTACTATATCTATCGGCTGCCTAAGCGGCTGAATCCGGGAGACACCGCCCGCCTGGATATGGATGTGATGGGGCAGTACGTTGGGTTTGCTAACAATGGTGATAACCGCGATGTAGTAGCCAATGGTACGTTTTTCAACGTGGGAATCTTTCCGGGCTTTGGGTATAATAAGGATGTCGAGCTAAGTAGCGATAAGTACCGGAAGAAATATAGTCTGCCGATCAAGGAATGGGCGGAGCCTGCTCAGAATGACCCACGTGGCCTGCGTGATTTCCTGTTCACCGATGATGCTGACTGGGTCACGTTTGAGGGTACGATTTCGACAACACCCGACCAAACGGCAGTCATGCCCGGCGAGTTGCTGAAAACATGGACGAAAACGGGAGCCGATGGCAAACCTCGCAAATATTTCCACTATAAACTGCCGAACTTTTCCGACTATTTCTTTAGCATGTGTTCGGCGAAATACGGCGTCAAGCGCGACAAATGGACGGGTCCTAATGGACAGACGGTCGCATTGGAAGTATACCACCATCCCGGCCATGACAGAAATCTCGACCGGTTTATCGCCAGTATGAAGGCTTCCTTGTCGTATTACACCAGGAATTATGCACCTTATCCGTACCCGGTATTACGGGTGCTGGAGTTTCCGCGTTACGCTTCCTTTGCGCAGTCGTTTCCAACAACGGTTCCGTATTCGGAAGAGTTTGGCTGGGTGGGCGACTTCCACGATCCGAATAAAACCGACTATGCCTATTTTGTGACAGCTCACGAAATTGCACATCAATGGTGGGGTCACCAGATTATGCCCAGTCGGACACGCGGGTCGAATCAGATTTCGGAAACAATGGCGGAATACTCGGCCCTGATGGTGCTCAAGCAACGCTACGGTGCCGATGCCATGCCGAAGTTTTTGAAATACAGTCTAGATCAGTATCTGCGAGGACGGGCCAATGAAGATAAATTTGAAGCCAATATGCTCGATAACGACACCCGTGCGTATGTCTGGTATCAGAAAGGGTCGATGCTGATGTACGCCCTACAGGATTACATTGGCGAGGAGCGGGTCAATAAAGCCATGAACGACTACATGAAAGCGGCCCGTTTCCGGCAGAAATCGCCATTCACGACTTCCCTCGAATGGTACAGCTTCCTAAAAGCCGCCACCCCCGATTCGCTGAAAGGCTGGCTGACGGACAACTTCGAGAAACTAACCCTCTACGACAACCGCATCACCAAAGCCGAGGCTAAATCGTTGGGGAACGGCCAGTATCGGGTCACGTTGCACGTTCGGACTGCCACCGAGTATTATGACAAAGCCGGAAAGGAGCTTTCGAAGGGTACAGGCCCCGTCATTGCCGACATTGCTGTATTAACTGAGGACAGTAAAAACAAAGACGGCCTGACCACTAAAGTGCCACTCTTGTTTCAGAAACGTAGCTTAACCCCCGGCGAACACGTAATTGAGGTGACGGTGAAAGGCAAACCGGTGAAAGCCGGTATTGACCCCTATAACAAACTCATCGACCGTGTTTCTGATGATAACCTGGTGAAAGTAGATATGCCATAAGCGGATGGCTGAGTGACCATTGTCCCTACCATGCGTAGATCTCTTTCCTGAATTGCCCGTTGCCGTTACTGTCGGGAGCGGGCAATTTTGGTTAATGCCCGCATAAACGCGTATTTTGGCATACGTTTAGCTGAAACCGTTATGTTACGCTCGCTCGAAATCCAGAACTACCGCAACCTCCGCCACCTCACTATCGAAAAGTTAGGCCGGGTAAATTTGCTGGTTGGGAAAAATAATACGGGAAAGACATCGGTACTGGAAGCGGTTTATTTATGGTTTTATTCGAACCTGACTGGCGTGGCAGGAAAAACCAGAAATGTCATTTGGTGTTGCTGTCTCTAAACGAATATTAACGGCAGATGCCGATCTCTGTCTCCGGTTTGTAAGCTGGCTAAACCTGTTATTCAACGTTCAATAGTCATGCTCGATTTTCGTCTCAACGTCTTTTACACCGTTGCCAAACGGCTTAGTTTTACCAAAGCGGCTGCTGAATTATATGTGACGCAACCCGCCGTAACCAAACACATTCAGGAGCTTGAACACCAGTTCGGGACGGCCCTCTTCGACCGGCGGGGTAACCAGATTAGTCTGACCGTTGCCGGTAATGTGCTGCTTCGTCATGCAGAAACCATCATGACGGTCTACCGCCAACTGGAGTTCGACATGAATGCCCTCAAAGGCGAATCGGGGGGGACGTTGCGCGTGGGAGCCAGCACGACGGTGGCGCAGTATGTGATTCCACCTGTTCTTGCCCGCTTTCGGGAGCAGTCGGCCGAGGTTTCGATCTCCCTCCTGAATGGTAATACCGAGCAAATTGAGCAGCAATTGCTCAACAACGATATTGACCTGGGGCTGGTTGAAGGTCGGACGCACCACAGCGACATTCGCTATACGTCCTTCGTAAAAGACGAACTTGTACTCATCTGCCGTGCCGACCATCCCCTTGCCGACCGCGACGAGATTACATTAGATGAGCTTCGAACAATACCTATCGTGCTCCGCGAACGGGGTTCGGGTTCGCTTGAGGTGATCGAACACGCACTTCGGGGTGTTGGCCTGAAGCTTACCGACCTGACCATCGACATGCATTTGGGCAGTACTGAAAGTATAAAGTCTTACCTGGGTAGTTCGCGTTGTATGGCGTTTGTATCGGTCTTTGCGGTACAACATGAGCTCCAGGCCGGTAGCCTTAAAATACTGGATGTAGCAGGGCTTTCCATTCAGCGCGATTTTTATTCCATTCAATTACAGGGTGTAAGTGAAGGACTAGCCGACACCTTCATGCGGTTTGCCCGACAGCATTACAAGCGGGGGTAGTAATTGATGGGGTAAGTAAAGTAAGAAGGTAGAGTAAGCAACGTATACACATCACAACGAATCTACTAACTGTGCTCATTCCACCTACTCCACGAACTGCTACACTACTTTATACAGCCAAACTTTCCAGTAACTCTCCGAATTGGTGAAAATGCTTTCCAGGTGAAGGCGATTTTCGGCGGCATTGCCAATGGGTACAGCCGACAGTATATACTGGCCGCCCAGTGAGACGAACGCATCGGTGTCGAGTTGCAGGTGATTAAGGGTTGGATGTTGTGTTTTTCCGAATAAATAATTCATGCCTAACTCGGCGGTATAGAGGTAAACCCGGCACCCATAGGCATCATAATACGTACGCATCTGGTTTGTGCCTTTTGCCAGTTCTTTGGCGATGATCTTCCGAAAAGCGTGTTTATAGGGGAGGGGGTAGTTGTTCTGGTAACTGTCCAATGTATAGAACCCATTAAACTGCGCTACTGCCGGATGCATCCCAAGGCAAATGACCCGGTATTCGGATGGGGGTTTGGCAATATAATTGCGAATCTGCGTGAACTGCTTTTCCGCGAAAAACGCCCGAAAGGAGGGATGTTGAGCTTCGGTGATGTAGCCTGTCATTTTGCCCACATTGATACGCCACTCCTTGTTGGCCACAATCATGGTTATGAATAGTCCAGCCAGAAAGAACTGATTCCAGCGCCCGTTTGCCTTAAACTGCCGTAAAGACAGCGCAAAGAGGATAAACCAAAGCGTAGGAAGAAGAAAATAGAAACGGTCGAACTGAAATACGCGCAGGTTTAGTCCCATTGAACTGTTCCCAAGCCATACGACCAGGTAATGATAAAGCCCATGAATCAGGCAGATAACACCAGCCAGAACGGGTAAGCCAATAAGCCACTTCAGCGCGCGCGAATCTTTTTTCTGCCAGGCCTGATAAATACCTGCCCCGGCAACGGCCAGTATACCGCGAGTTAGAAAGGCCCCTGTGTTGAACATCGGCCACAGGAATAGATCCCGAATGCGATACCAGGTGTTTTCTAACTGCATGGAACGTAGTTTACTATAGTCGAATTCGACCCGATGAGAGATATATGTTTGGTTAAAGAATCCATAAATTAATTCCCATTCACTGCCTACATACACCAGCGAGAGGAGAAGTAAACCATTTATATAATTCCAGTTCATCTGCCGGAGTTGTCTCATACGCACAAGCCCAAGGATGCCTAGTGCTATGCAGATAAATAAGCCAGACCAGACGAAAAAAGAGTAGAACGGGAACAGCATGATAATGAGCCAGTCGCTCCCGCGGCCTTTGCGGTTTAGCAAGTTCAAAAAGGCGAATAATACCAGGGGTTGTCCTGTAACCGACGCGCCATGAACGATATAACAGGGCACCAGCGCAAACAAAAATGAGATGGCTACCCGTGTAAATGCCCAGCTCGATTCGGTTAGAAGGTACTTCCTGAGCAACAGATACATGCCCAGAAAACCAAGGCCATGCACGGCCATGAAGTTGACAACCTGTGCTTTGTAGGGCGGCAGTAAATAGAAGGATAGCACGTCAAAATTCAAGCCCGTTCGGAACGCTGAGCGTGGAATACCGCTAAAAGAAGTGGCGGCTCCCGGTGCGCTGCTCATCATATTCGGGATGACGGTGTCCAGGTCAAAATCGAACGCCGTATTGGTAATCTTAAGCAAATACAGATACAGAAAATCGCTGTCCAGATTGTCGTGGATCGTTAGGTGGGCACCTTCGCCGAGCCAGACGTATGGGAAAACGTAGAGCAGTAACAAGCCAACGGCTAGGAGAAGATAGGTTTTTTCGGTCGTTGTGGTCGCTGAACGGACTGGCATACTGTGTTAAAAGAGCAGCGAAAATACAGAAATTCACTGAGATGCCCGGAAGATC
>CAXTJJ010000068.1:0-15968 GCA_964244155.1 uncultured Spirosoma sp. | reverse complement strand
ACCGATGAACAGCCGACCAGACTGCTGAACGAAGCGACCAGTAATGAATGAACCAGTAAACCTGATGCGAAAGGTGTTTTCATAGTTAAAGGTGGTATAAAAGAGGGTGTGGATAAATGACTATTTTTCTGCTCTTACCAGACCTTAATCCGCTGATCGGGCGTCTTGTACATTTTCTCACCCGGTTGCACATTGAAAGCTTTGTACCAGGCATCAATATTGGTTAGCGGGCCGTTGCATCGATACTGACCGGGCGAGTGTGGGTCGGTGAGGATACGCTGCGCCATGGTTTCGGGCAACATATTGGTTCGCCAAACCTGCGCCCACGACAGGAAGAATCGTTGGTCGGGCGTGAACCCGTCGATGGCAGCGTTACCCCGGCCAAGCGTGGCCCGGCCCTGTTTCGTTTTCTTAAACGCATCGTAAGCAATGGACAGACCGCCAAGGTCGGCAAGGTTTTCGCCCAGCTTCAGTTGACCGTTCACCTTGAGCGAGTCTAGCACCTTAAAACCAAAAAACTGCTCCTTCACCTGATCGGCGCGTTGCTTAAAGTTAGCTGCGTCGTCTTTTGTCCACCAATCGCGCAGGGTGCCATCGGCATCATATTGGCGGCCCTCATCATCGAAACCGTGGGTCATTTCGTGGCCAATCACGGCACCAATACCACCATAATTAACGGCATCGTCGGCTTCCGCATCAAAAAATGGAAATTGCAAAATGGCTGCCGGAAACGCAATCTCGTTGTTCACCGGATTGTAGTAAGCATTCACCGTTTGTGGGGTCATACCCCATTCCGTTTTATCCACGGGTTTGCCCAACCGACCGAAATTATCGCTGTACCACCACTTGTTGGCCGCTTTCACGTTGCCATAAAAATCGTCGCGCCGGATGGTAACGCCCTCGTAGTTCTTCCACTTATCGGGATAGCCAATCTTGCGCTTAAACGAAGTGAGTTTGGTCAGGGCGCGTTTTTTGGTGTCGGCAGTCATCCAATCGACAGCGTTGATATGGTCTTTGAACGAGGCCTCAAGATTATCGATCAGCACCAGCATCCGTTCTTTGGCTTCTGGCTTAAAATACTTTTGCACATATAGTTGGCCCAGTAAATCGCCTAACGAACCGTCGATCAGGGTACTCATACGCTGCCAGCGGGGTGTTTGTTCTCTCTGGCCCGACAGCACCTTGTTGAAAGCGAAGCTTTGCTTTACAAACGGGTCGCTCAAATACGGAGCCGCGCCTTTCAACAGGTTCCACCGGATATACGTCTTCATTTCTTCAACGGGCGTAGCGGTCAGCAGACTATCCATGGAGCGGTAGAACGACACGTTTTGCACCAATACCGTGTCTTGCTTTTGAATACCCATTTTCGGCATCAGCTCACTCCAATTTATACCGGGTGTTTGTTTGGTAAAATCGGCAACGGTCAGTTTATTGTACGTTTTAATGGGGTCTCGTAACTCCACGCGGGGCATTTGTGCTTTGGCTAGTGTCGTTTCGAGCTGCAAAATCAGGTCAGCATTTTTTGAAGCCCGGCTGGGTTCTTCTCCAATCAGTCCAAACAGTTTGGTCAGGTGATCGCGGTAGGCATCGCGGATTTTCTGGTTGCGCGGGTCGTTTTTCAGGTAATAATCACGGTCGGGCAGGGTAGTGCCGCCCTGAACAAACTGGACTATGTATTTGCTGACATTTTTGTCATCCTGGGCTACAAAAAGAGGAAACAGCATTGAATTCCCCTGCGTGCGCTGATAGGCTATTTCGTTCAGCACATCAGCTTTGTTTTTCACCTGCTCCACGCGGGTGAGGTCGGCCTTGATCGGGTCGAAGCCTTTTTTATCGATAGCGGTGCTGTCCATACCACTGGCATAAAAATCACCCATCATCTGGTACAATCGGCCTTTGTTGCCCATTTTGGTGGCATCTTCGAGCAGCGTCTTCATAGCATCAAGGCTTTTCTCGCGCAGAATGTTGAAACTGCCCCAACTGGTTTTGGAAGCCGGCACAGGATTTTTTTTTAGCCATTCGCCGTTGGCATACTGGTAAAAATCATCACCGGGTTTCATGGCGAGATTCATATTCTGCCGGTCGATGAAGGGCATTTTGGGGGCGTTCTGCCGGGCCGCATTAGGTCGGGGCAGCCGCTTACCCGGTTTGCCAGGTAGGGGCGTAGCGGCCATCAGGGAAACCATCAGCATAACCGCTGCAAGGAATGTAAGTTGTTTGTTCACTGGAGAATTGGAATTGAGTTAGTTCGCTTTGTTCTGTCTATTAGTTCCTTTTGGCGATGGTCTGCTGGCTCTTGATCCAGCTATCCAGCTTAGTCTCAAAAATGGCCAGTGGCATCGGCCCGTCTTTCAGCACCTGATCGTGGAAGGCCCGGATGTCGAACCGATTTCCTAGGGCTTTCTCCGCCTTCTGGCGAATGGCCATGATTTTTAACTCGCCAATCTTATAGGAAACTGCCTGCCCCGGCGTGGCAATGTAGCGCTCTATCTCCTGAATAGCCTCAGCCTCCCCGATGGGTTCGTTATCCAAGCTGTACTGAATGGCCTGCTTACGCGTCCAGCCTTTATGGTGAATGCCTGTATCGACCACCAACCGGATGGCGCGGTGAATTTCGCCCTGATAGCGGCCCAACATCTGGAACGGATCGGTGTAAAGACCCAGGGCCTTACCCAGACTCTCGGCATATAAACCCCAGCCTTCTGTGTAAGCGCCGTAATTGCCAATTTTCTGAAAGGCAGGCAGAGCGGTGTTTTCGATTTGGAGTGAAAGCTGGTAGTTGTGGCCCGGAATAGCCTCATGCAGAAACAGGTCTTTCATGCCCCAGTAACTGAATTTGGCTGCATCGAGCACGGGGAAATAAAAAACGCCGGGGCGCGACCCGTCGGGAGTGCCGGGCATGTAATGAGCGGCTGACGAAGCCGCCCGGTACTTCTCGATCGGACGAGTCTCGAAGGCTGTTTTCGGTACCATGTTGAGCAGATTCGACAACTGGGGCTTCATGGCCTGATAAATCGTTTGAAACCCGGCCAATACAGCTTCATCCGTTTTATAGGGAAAGAATTTAGGGTCGGTATCGACATAAGCATAGAACGCCTTTATGTCGCCGGAAAAACCCACCTGTTGCCTGATGCCTTCTATCGCCTGCCGAATTCGGTTCACTTCGGTCAGCCCCAGCGCATGCACCTCATCAGGCGTCATATTCGTTGTTGTCCACGATTTTACCAGGTACGCATACTGCGCTTTGCCGTTGGGTATACCATCAAGGCCAACCGTTTCGTGGCACCGGGGCAGATACTCGGTCTGGAGGAACGTATAGAGCCGATTATAAGCGGGTATAATCTGCTCCGTAATAGCGGTGGTGTAGGCCATCGTCAGGCGTTGTTTGTCCTCAGCAGAGAAGGTGACTGGCATGGTTTGTACCGGCTTGTAGAAAACACTCTACGTCACATCGTCGACGAGCATCGCTTTTAGCTGGGGTAGCACCTTTCCAATCACCACCATCGGCTGCATATAGTTCTGCGCCATACCCGTCCGCATGTTGGCAATGGCGGTATCGGTCAGTGCGACAAAGCCATTGATTCGTTTCAGAAAATCGTCATAATCTTTCGCCGACTTAAACGGGTGAACACTAGCCCCTGATCCTAGTAGCGAAAAAAATGTATGGAAACCAAACATCTGGTTCATGGGCGTCAGATACTCGGGAAATTCCATTGCTGCCAGATTAGTCTCCAAATCGTAGCGAAAAATATGGTAGTTGAGCTTATCCCGCTCCCCCAGTTGCTGCTCATTGTAGGCTTTCAGCCCATCTAGGTACCGCGTGTATAAACGCTTCGTCTGATCGCGGTAGGATTGACTGAACGCGTTTTCGAGTTGATCGTCGTAGCGGTAATCGCCCATATACGAAGCCATTGTTGGATTCAGTTTTAAATAATCCTCGTAGTAGCCCGTCAACAGGGACTGGAAGCCGGCCGACGAAGGTGCAGGTGTTTGACCAAATGCCAGTGGAGAGCAGGTGACAAATAACAGAAGTAGATAGGTCTGCATGGATGAATAGAGTTTTAAGTGAGGAGCGAGGGTTTCCTGGGTGCCGGTCACAAAATAGGCGGAACAGCAATTTGGGGTGGTTTCAGGTGCGTGAGCATAAATAGGGCAACCGTAATCAGGGCGAGGCTAACAGCCAGTGCCAGCGTGATGCTGGCCAGTATAAGGGTTGCCGTAAGCAGGGTAGACTGTAAGGACGATTGCATAATGTGGATAGATTTAGGGTAACGGATTGATTAGCTGTCGTGGTAAGCGGCAAACTCACCACATAACCACCCGGTCGCTTACGGATCGCCACAGGGGGTCGCCTTCTTTGATGCCAAAGGCTAAACGAATCACGCCACCCGGCGCATGGGTTGCCGTTTCCAATAGGTCAGGCTGCGCCATACCCATTCGAGCGGGCCAAACTGGTAATACCGCAGCCAGATCGGGCTGACAATGAGTTGCAGCGTCCAGATGGCGGCTACCAGAAGATAAAGCTGATAAAACTCCCACTCGGCATACTGGTTGAGGCCATAGCCGAAAAACACGAATGTGCAGATCAGCGTGTGCATGACGTAGTTAGTAAAGGCCATCTGCCCCACTGCGCCCAGTCGGTTCAGTAATCCTTGCACCGCCCCGGATTGAATCAACAGGATAATCAGGCTGGCGTGGGCCATCACCAGCAGGATTCGCTGTAAGGGGTAAATCAGACCAATCCAAGAGATGGGATGCTGCTCAAAATAGATCATGAAAGCGGCCGAGTTTGGTATATTTTTATAGCCGTAGTAGAAGTTATACGTAACCAGCGATAATCCCAGCCCATAACCAATCAGCAGCGTTTGCCAGTAGCGTCGGCGCGGCCACTGACCTGTAATGAAACCCCATTTGTAGAGAGCCATGCCCAGCAGCATCAAGGCCAGCGGATCCCAGATGCCAAAAATCAGATACGTCGTCTGTGAATCCCATACCTCCTTCCGAAAGCGTTTAGCTACTGTAAAGTAGTCGCTGGATTTCATCAGGCGGGTATGTTCAGCGACTTCTGCCGTATTGGGGAAAAACTGTTTCTGAGCCTCCTGCCAGTCGTTAACAGTCTGCTGCTGAGCCACCGTCAGTTTTTGCCTTTCTTCTGAACGGTTTCTACGGCTAAGTAGGTCATGCGTTTATCGCGTACATTTTGGTAGAAAAAAGTACTGAGCACAAACCCAAGGATCGCTACCAGGGGTACACCGATGGCCAGATAGCCGGGTTTCATCTTCCGAAACAGAAAGGCTAGCATACCGATTACCCCGTAGAAGTAAAGAATGTCGCCAAACCAGAGCAGTACGTGCGCGTCTAACAGCCCGAATAGAACGAGCCACCCCATACGCCGGTAAAAAAGAGCGGCAGCCGACGGCCTGTCCCGGCCCGGTTCGGTTCGTTGTTGCCCTTTCTCTTTACGAGTCATGAACAGAATGATGCCCACGCCAAAAATCATGGAAAACAAGGCCCGCATTTTTCCCTCGAATACAATAGTAATGAACGCATTCACCCAGAAATTAACAGTCGACGGATTACTTCGAAAGGCATCGTCAAATTTGTCCGGCATGGCAAACCCCGGAATGTTCATCAACAAAATACCCAGCAAGGCTACACCCCGCAGCATATCAATGGTCTGGATGCGCTCGGCCTGAGCAACGGGTTGCGAGACAGATGAATCGGCAATGGCTGTGGTGATCGATAACGTGTTCATGGGCGTGGAAGGTTTATTGGTTATTTTTTCGTTTTGGCTATCGAGCGGTCAATGGTGGTTTGGTCGAGGTACGTCCGCTGGGCGTTTGCGAGGAGGCAGCCAGAAAGAGACTACGCTGAAGCCGATAAAGAATTTTTTCATTCGGGAAGTTGGATTGGATGGGTAAGTTTTGTTGGCTCAAAGGTCTGTCTCCGCCCGTTGCCCCCCTGTCTGATTTGGGGCAGATTGTATCATATTTGGGGCACGTGAGAGGAAAAGGGAGCCAGAGCAGCGTTTTTTTTTCGGCTGGCGATAAATTCGGTAGGCGTTTGCCGGTAAAACTCCCTGAAAACGGTCGTGAAATGAGAGGGCGTCGCGAACCCAACCAGCCTGGATGTCGCCCCCGCGCTATGGCCTGCTCTAAGCAGATCGGCGGCTTTTTGCAAACGATAGTGCCGGATCAGCGTCACTGGCGCTTGTTGAACCAGGCCCTGCACGTTGCGGTAAAGTGTTTTACGGTCAATGCCCAGTTGGTCGGCCAGCCAGTTGACATTGACTGTGTGGTTTGCCAGATGCTCATTCAGTAAGGCATTGATCCGGTAGAGAAAGGAATGAAGCGTCTCCGGTCGAATGGCACCGTCTGCAAGTCGGTCGGCCAGCAGCCGATGACCCGTTTTCTTTTGGTGACTCATCGGAGAATCAGGTTGAGCTTTAATGCTGTACGGCCAGTGAATCTGCCCGAATGTCGTTGATCAATTGTAGTCAGTTCTCCTAAACAGGATAAAGTGGCCAAAGCAAGGGTGGTGCATAAATTCTCGTGCATCCGCCAAAAATCTCCCGTTCCAATCAGATTTACATGCTGATTGGGGGCAGATTTGATCAATTTGGGGGCATTTGAAAGAAATAAATCGCTGAAAGTCAGAGGGCCCTTTCCTGACTATTGATAAACTCGGTCGGTGTTTTTTGGTAGAATTCTTTGAAGACAATCGTGAAGTGAGACTGGGTACTAAACCCAACCAGGTCGGCGGTTTCGGCCACATTGCAGCCCGCTCCGAGCAGATCGACCGCTTTGCGAAGCCGATAATGTCGGATCAGGTCGGCCGGAGCCAGTTGAATCAGGCTTTGTACTTTGCGGTAGAGCGTTTTGCGATTCATGGCCAGTTGATCGGCCAGCCAGTCGACATTGACCGAGGGATTATCCAGATGCTGTTCCAGCAGGGCATAAATTCGCTGGAGAAACGGATCGACCAGCCGCGGGGTTTCTTTCAGTAAAGCCGCCGACGAATGGCTCGTCGGCAGGTCGTTATCCAACGCCAACGGGGTGGGCAACGCAAATTGTTGTCGGTAGTACTCGCCTAATTTTTGCTGTCGGGTTAGCAGGTTATGCAACCTCAGGCGTAGTTCATCGACATTGAAGGGCTTGGCTAAATAATCGTCAGCTCCCTGCAGCAACCCCTCGATTCGGCTGGGCTGGGCCCCTCTGGCCGTCAGCATCACCACGGCGATATGGTCTGTAGCGGCATTGTTTTTGATGAGCCGGGTCAGTTCGTATCCGTCCATGCGGGGCATCATCACGTCCGTCAGTATTAGTTCTGGCAGTTCCGTCTGAACCAGGGCCCATCCCGCTTCCCCATCCGCTGCCTGCAAAACCTGATAAGCGGGCGTCAGTTCACTCACCAGAAACTCCCGCAGTTCGTCATTATCCTCCACGATCAGCAGGCAGAAAACAGCCTCCGGCTCAGCGGATGCCTGTTTGGCCAAACCGGGCATCCGTTCCGTCAGTGAGGCAACGTTGTCCGGCCCGACCACCGGCCAGCTTGTTTGGGGGAGCCCGGCGGCCGTCGATACGGGCAGAAGGGGTAGGGTAAGCCGGAAGGTAGTACCCATGCCCAGGACGCTCTCGACCCCGATGGTACCTCCCAGCAACCCCGTCAGCTCGTACACCAGCGCCAGACCAATGCCTGTACCTCCATACGCCCGCGTGCTGGAAGTATCAGCCTGATAGAACCGGTTAAAAATGTGGGGGAGTTCGCCGGGCGATATCCCGATGCCGGTGTCGACGACGTCAATCTGTACGCCATGCCCGCTGGCAGTTCCCGATACGGGGGTTGCGGTCACCGTCACCTGGCCACCCGCAGCGGTAAACTTCAGCGCATTCGACAACAGGTTGGTCAGGATTTTTTCCCACTTGTCGGTATCAAACCCATATGCCTGAGCGGGCAGTGTCACC
Source organism: uncultured Spirosoma sp. (assembly GCA_964244155.1). GTDB lineage: Bacteria > Bacteroidota > Bacteroidia > Cytophagales > Spirosomataceae > Spirosoma. The sequence goes on along the minus strand of CAXTJJ010000068.1, from coordinate 8,004 downwards.
ACGCCCGTGAGGGTAACGCCCTGCTGCTCGGCCGCCCGGCGGAACACCTCTACGTTGTGATGGATAAAGTCGGTAACGTCTCCCTGCATCAGTGAAACAGCCATGTGGTTGCCTTCCAGCTTTGACAGATCCAGCAACTGATTGATAAGCCGCATCAGCCGTCCGGCATTACGCTGAACCAGTGTCAGCGCCGGACGGTCGAACTGGCTTTCGCGGAGTAGTTTCTCCACGGGCGACATAATAAGCGAAAGCGGGGTCCGGAATTCATGGGTGATGTTGGTAACAAAGCGGGACTTAAGGATATCCAGTTCGCGGAGCTGGTCAGCCTGCTGGTGAAGCTCCTGGGTACGCTCAGCGACCTGTCGTTCCAGCTTTTCATTTTGCTGCGCCAGGAGTTGCTGTCGTTCGTGTTGTTGAGCCAGATTTTGGGCCGATAGGGTCTCGATCTCCTGTATTCGGTCAACCAGTTGCCCATTGACCCAGCCATGTTCCAGCGCCAGCAGAATCGACAGCGTCAGCGGGAAGCACAGAAAACTAGCTAAATAAAAACCATGAAATAACCATTCATGGCCATAATCTGGGATATGCAGGGAAAATAAGATGGATGACACAATCCAGATGCCCAGATTACAGAACGCGCAGATGGCAACGATGGTAGCACCCCTCAACTCACGCCTGACTGCCACCAGCGAAAGGCGGATCAATTCAAGCGGCAGGAAATAATTAATTGGATAAGACAGCCATTGACAATCGGCGGACAATGGAATAAGCTTAATGACAATACTGCCCATGGCCAGCCAAAACAGCCACCCACGGCGAAAATCGAATAGACCATAAAACGTCAGGACTACCAGGCCGGGCACCCACTGATCAAGGCGCGATCCATAATAAACCAGAATCCGCAGGCCCAGGGAATGGGTAAAATCGTTGGCAAACCGGGACAAAAGGCCTAGGTTCAGCAGCAGATACATGCCAGCCGCATAGAGATTAGCCCGCTGGCTACGGTGCGTAAAAAATAGGCTCAGATGAAGAATAAAGAGGATGAAAGCAACCCCGATTCGGAATGTATTCAGGTAAATCGACTCGACATCAACCGGTTTGATGGCTGGTAGAACATGGGTTGGAAACAGCCAGAACTGAACCGTTCCCGCATCCCAGTTGAGGTAGTTGGCGTAGTAAAATTGACTCGGTTGCCAGGAAACTCGTAGGGCCAATAAATGATCGGAGGAGGCTGTGAGGGGAAAATTGTAAGCGGCAACGGGATTGTAGGCATGTACGCTATCGGGCCTGTTACTGACCCTGCCAAAGTGATACAACAACCGCCCGTCCAGGTAGATTTCTGACGCAACCGATTGAAACAGCTTGATCATCAGGGGCGGCAAATCGGGACCGGTATGGATGTGCAGCCGAAGCCAGCCAATACCCGCCTGTTGTAGTTGAGGCAACTCCCGAATGTCTTTGGTTGGATCAATGCTAATCCAATGTCGGTCATCTAGGTCGGGGCTGGCTCCGTTTGGGTTATTACCTGGCTGGAATCGCCACCCGGCTTTGAGCAGAAACCCATCCTCAGGTACTTGCCTTAAGGTAACCAGGGTTGGTGCTGGCTGAGCCTGAGACATCGTCAGTAAGGAAATGGCCACGATAAGACCATGAATCAGTTGCTTCCATACCGATGGTGGTGAGCGGTTGAGACGTTGTTGGTGAAGCCTTGCTAAAGTGGATGGCTCACGTTGAATGATACACTGGGTTAGATGCTGTTTCTGTCTGAAATCAGTCGTGCGGATCTCCTGCTTTATTTCTACTAACGGCAAGCCGTTTGGTGGAGAAGTCCAGGCAGAATCGATATAGCCATATGGATGGTATTTGAGCCTGGCAGCCATCAAACCAGTGCCTATCTGGCTCAAAACGGAAATTTGCCCAACGCTCAACGATTGAAAATAGATTAGTCGCACAGGCAGTCAATGGCAAAGAGGGAGTGGATGAGCTAAAACTAAGTAATTATACGGCTCACTCCTACTACTTGCCCCAAAAGCAATAAAACCTATAGGTCATAGGTAATGAGTACCATGCCGGCCTATTCTATAAATAAAGGCATTGGACATACTAGTAAAGATGGGCTGAGTTGATCCCGAAAAGTCGCTCAACATGATTAAGCTTACGAGCGGTCTCCCCCTGATTCCGCCAACGTGGTGGTTTTTACCAGCTTTGTGTTAATTCTGAATATCCTTATAAAATACATATATCTAATATAATATTTTTAATTTATTGATATTATTATCTTCTTATTCCAATAATTATCCATTAGGCACTATATTATTTTGAATGATAAATAGTACATTTATCTTAAAGGTACATATGTATTAAGGATGATTAGCTATCCGATCATTCCTATTAAGACTCTCTTAAAGCAAGCTAGATCGTTCCCTAAGCGATTGATTGAACTGAACACTTTAATACGCCAACATAAGCAAGCCTTGATCATCGTGGCTATGGTCGCTTTGGTATATACTCAATCTAAAAGCAAATGATAATATCCATTCACTAAGCTGGTAACAAACCTTAATCACTCACTGCCATCCAATTAAACACCTTAGTAAAAACCAATCATCCAACTCCCTAAAATCATGTTAAGAAAACTTTACCTCAACCAACGACGACAAATTAGTCTCATAAATAGCCTGGCCCTATGGCTGGTTATAGCTTTGTTAAGCCCGACGCTTGCTCACGATAGAGCCATAAAACTTACAAACCGACGTGATGCCCCTCCGAATAACATTCAGAAATTTCTTTATCCGATTACCGGGCAAGTATTCGACGATACGGGCTCTCCGCTCCCCGGCGCAACAATTGTCTTAAAAGGAAGCTCATCGATTGGTACAACCACCAACGGTGAGGGTCGATTTACCCTAAACGTTCCAGAAAATAGCGCGCCAGTCCTGATTATCTCTTCCATTGGCTATGCTACTCAGGAAGTAGCGGTGAATAACCGTACTACGGTAGAAATTCGCTTACTGGTCGATGCCAAGTCACTAAACGAAGTGGTTGTAATTGGGTACGGTACCCAAAAGAAAGCAGATCTGACCGGATCGGTAGCGGTTATTGATATCAAAGAACTCAATCAGCAACCAACCGCCCAAATAACCGATCAGTTGCAGGGACGCGCTTCAGGCGTTACGGTACAAACATCCGGTCAGCCCGGTCAGGCCCCCCAGGTGCGTATTCGGGGGATCAATACGTTTGGAAATAACACCCCCCTCTACGTGGTAGATGGCGTACCGACGACGACGATCAATGATCTTAATCCGAATGATATTGCTTCGATGCAGGTCCTCAAAGATGCGGGTGCGGCTTCCATTTATGGGGCACGGGCCGCCAATGGCGTAATTATTCTGACGACTAAACGGGGAAGCAAAAATGAAAAAGTAAAAGTCAGTTATGATGCCTACTATGGCTCCCAGCGGGTTAAGCAGGGCAATGTCTGGAATACGTTGTCTCCGCAAGAAATGGCTAACCTCAAATGGGTAGCCTTAAAAAATACGAATCCCGGCGAACCGATCAATGATGCCCAGTACGGAAGCGGAGCAACCCCTGTGCTCCCCAATTACATTGCTCCGGCTGGTGCGCAGACGGTTGATGAAGCTTTATACAAGGTTGATCCGAATTATTCCAACCCGGATGATGTCAATAATTTCTATCGGATTGTTAAAGCCAATAAAGAAGGAACAGACTGGTTCCATGCCATTTTTAAACCGGCACCGATTACGAGCCACAACCTATCCGTTACGGGCGGCAGTGACCGGGGTAATTACCTGTTTTCGCTCAACTATTTCAATCAGCAGGGCACGTTGATTGATACGTACCTTAAACGCTATACGCTCCGATCCAATAGTCAATATAACGTTAATTCACACATCCGTCTGGGCGAAAATCTGGCGTATTCAATTTCAGACAATCCGCAGATTTCGATCAACGATCCAGGCGGGACCATCGGTATGGCGTACCGGGCGCAGCCGATTATTCCCATTTACGATATTCGGGGAAACTACGCCGGTGGCTATGGTCCGGGCCTCGGCGACGCGTTCAACCCGGTAGCCATGCAGGCACGAACGCTCAACAACCGGGGCTTGGCAAATCGGCTTTTTGGCAATGTCTTTGCCGAGGTCGATTTTCTGAAACACCTTACGGTCCGCACCAGCTTTGGTGGCGAATTTGCCTCATCGAGTTATCACTCGTTTTCATATCCGCAGTATGAGAACTCGGAGAACTCCAAAACAAACTCCTATAGCGAGAGTGCTACCAGTAGTAATAATTGGACCTGGACAAATACCGTTACGTACCGCAATACATTCAAAAACGTTCACAACGTAACGGTCGTAGTGGGTACGGAAGCGTATAAAAATCACTACCGGGAAGTTGGCGGGACTACCCAAAGCTATTTCTCGTTCGATCCTAACTACGTCAATTTATCCACGGGTTCGGGGACCAAAAACAATTATAGCGATATCAGTCAGGATGCCCTGTTTTCCTATCTGGGTCGGTTAGACTATAACTTTAAAGAGCGGTACTTATTGGGCGTTACGCTCCGGCGCGATGGATCATCCCGGTTTTTACATTACCAGTACGGTTGGTTCCCGGCGGTAAGCGCTGGCTGGCGAATCTCTGAAGAATCCTTCATGAAGGGCATTTCCTGGTTTGACGACCTGAAAATTCGGGGTGGTTACGGTATCATGGGTAATCAGCTCAACGTAGATCCGGCCAATGCTTATACGACCTACGCCAGTAGTCGGGTGTCATCATACTACCCAATGACGGGGTCTAACTCCACCATCACAGAAGGCTTTGAGCGGAGCCGGATCGGAAATCCGGATGCGAGATGGGAGAAGAATATCAACACCAACATTGGTGTTGATGCTTCCTTATTTAAAGGTAAACTCCAGCTAACTGTCGATTATTACCGCAAAGATATTCGCGATCTGCTTTACAATCCAGAACGCACTGGCACATCCGGTCAGGGGCAGGTTCCATTTATTAACATTGCCCATATGAAAAACGAAGGCGTCGATTTGTCAGCGACCACCGACATTGATGTAACCCGGGATCTGAAACTGAATGCGACGCTGACCTTTACTACGTATAACAACAAGATTCTCAATATTTCGAACAATACGCCTTACTTCGACGAACAATCGCTCAACTTCAACGGGAGTTACGTCATTCGCAACGCAGTAGGGCATCCATTGAGCCAGTTTTTTGGCTATCAGGTAGCTGGATTCTGGAATTCGCAGGAAGAAATCAATACCGCTAACGCCAGCGTTCAGCAAGCCTCCGGCGACCCGAATGCCGTATATCAAACCGACGTAGCCGTAGGTCGTTTCCGCTATGCCGATACCAACGGTGACGGGCAGATTACGGACGATGATCGCACATTTCTGGGTAACCCAAATCCCAAATTCAGTTATGGGCTTAACCTGGGAGCTACCTATAAACGCTTTGATTTCAGTATGTTCCTTTACGGAGTGGCGGGTAATAAAATTTGGAACAATCTGAAGTGGTGGCACGACTTCTCCAGCTCGTTCTACTCGGCCAAAAGCCATACCGCCTTGTACGATTCCTGGACACCGGATCACCACGATGCCAAAGCCCCCATCCAGGAAACAGTTGGTTCATTTAGCACCGCTAATGTGCCTAACTCGTATTTTGTTGAAAATGGCGGCTATCTGCGAGCCAGAAATATTCAGCTAGGTTATACACTACCGGCCAATACGTTGCAGAAACTAGGCGTCAGTCGGCTTCGAGTATATGTACAGGCAGCAAACCTGTTCACCATTACTAACTACTCAGGATTAGATCCGGAGTTAACCGGCAATACAACCAGCTTCGGCATCGACACTGGCGCTTATCCAAATCAGCGTCAATATCTGTTCGGTATTAATCTCTCCTTTTAGTCGTCCTTCCAACTCATTAATAATGCATTTATGAAACTGTTGTCCTACACTTTCATTACGCTGACGACTTTGACCGTCAGCTTAGTCTTTTACTCCTGTAAAGACGATTTTTTGAAACAACCTGCGCTGGGGGCTTTAAGTGATCAGGTTCTAACCGATGCGAAGGGTGTTGAAGCACTATTAGTAGCCGCCTATGCGGCACTGGATGGACAGGCCAGCGATGCTACTGCTTTTGGTGGCGGTGGTGCCTGGGAAGCCTCGCCCGACAACTGGATTTATGGCAGTCTGGCTGGTGGAGAAGCCCACAAAGGAAGTGATGGATCCGATCAGGCCAGTATCGATCCAATTGTTAAGTTCACCTCCGACCCCAGCAATGGTTTTTTTAACAGCAAATGGAAAGCCGTTTATGAAGGAGTGACACGTGCCAATACGGTGTTACGTATTTTAAAAGGGGTCACCAATCTGGCAGATGCCGACCGTACCAATATTGAAGCACAGGCCCGCTTTCTGAGGGCGCATTATTACTTCGATCTAAAGAAAATGTTTAATAAGGTGCCCTGGATTGACGAAACAACCATTAACTATAATCAACCAAACGCGGAAGACATCTGGCCCAAAATCGAAGCAGATTTTCAATATGCTTTTACCAACTTACCCGAAACCCAGTCAGATGTTTCCAGGGCGAACAAATGGGCGGCTGGGGCTTACTTAGCGAAAACCTACTTATATGAGCATAAATACACGGAGGCTCAAGCCCTTTTTACGCAGGTGGTCAGCCAGGGAAAAACAACGAATGGCCTTGCCTATGGATTGCTCCCCAAGTTTTTCGATAATTTTAATCCAGCCACTGAAAATGGCCCGGAATCGGTGTTCGCGATTCAGAACGTAGCGAACGACGGAACCAATACCATTGCCAATGCCAATCAGGGCGATATGTTAAATTTTCCGTATAACGGACCATTCAGCTGCTGCGGCTTTTATCAGCCGACGCAGGATTTAGTCAATTCGTTCCGCACCGATGCCAACGACTTACCCTATCTGGACGACTACAATCAGCATCCGATCAATAATGATATGGGTCTCACTTCGGCTCAGCCATTTACGCCCGATACGGGGCCGGTCGATCCACGTTTAGACTGGACGGTTGGTCGTCGGGGATTGCCTTATCTGGATTGGGGTAACCATCCGGGCCAGGATTGGGTACGGGCACAGAGCTACGGCGGTCCTTACGGTCCTAAGAAGAATATTTACTGGCGAGCAACATCGGATCAGTATTCTGACCAGAACAGCTGGGCACCAGGCAGCGCTATTAACACCATGCTGATTCGGTTCTCGGATGTGCTCTTGATGGCGGCTGAAGCCGAAGCGCAGGTTGGCAATTTCAGTAAAGCTCAGGAGTACGTAAACCTGGTTCGGAAACGGGCAGCCAATAAAGAAGGCTGGGTGTACAAATACAGAAACGATGCCGATCCGCTTGCTGGGTTTTCTACGACACCAGCCGCTAATTATTCGGTTGCTCAGTATCCGGCTGGCGCTTTTGCCGCGCAGGGTAAAGAGTATGCCTTGAAGGCCATTTATCTGGAACGAAAACTGGAACTGGGTATGGAAGGGCACCGCTTTTTTGATTTGGTCCGATGGGGTACTGCCGAGAAAACACTGAATGCTTTCTTTCAATATGAATCGACCATTACGACTGACATTCGGGGCGGTAAATTTATGGCGGGTACTAAAGATTATTACCCAATACCACAGCGTCAGATCGATCTAAGCGGTCAGGGAGTACTTACTCAAAATCCTGGCTATTAACTGCCTTCAAGCCAATAAGGCAAGCCCTCATCTGACCCTATCTACTCGTTCAGGAAAATCCAGTTGGTCCGAATAATGGTCACTATATCGAGCCACTGGATTTTTTTAGTTTAGGTGACGTAACACCGGATGCGACTGATGGCGTTGAACAGATAGTAAAAAAACAGTGTCTTATAAAACGCTTCTCCTTGAGACGAAGATGTTTCCATGTGCTGATTCGGCAGTGCGTTTACTTGACGTTGACCGTTACCGT
>CAXTJJ010000067.1:0-15971 GCA_964244155.1 uncultured Spirosoma sp. | reverse complement strand
CCACCAAGCCCACGGGGGAGGGCACGGGTCTGGGGCTGTCGCTGGCCTATGAGATTATTACAAAAGGGCATGGAGGGACATTAACCGTAGAAAGTTTGGTCGATAAAGGGACAGTATTTAATATTATATTGCCAGCTTGATTTAAGGCAGAACATAAATTACTTGAATCGAGGCAAAGTAATTGACCAACCATTCATCAGCTCATGCGCAACCTGTACCTGTTTTGTCTGGTTTTCCTTCTTCATTGTGTCACCTATGGGCAAAGTACACCACCAAGCCAAACAACAACCTCGCCAACTGATCTGAATGAACGTGTTGGGATGCTTGAAGAAAATCTCCGGTTGGCGAATCAGGGGTTGGCCAAACCAGTTGATGATCTGTTTTGGTATGTTTCTGGCCCGGCACCTGGTACCGCCAAGCCCACTACGCTAAAAAGGAACATAGCTTGTTTTAAAAAAGGCATGAGTCAAATTTCTATATTTGGCGTATACCCTACTCTTTTATGAAGAAAATTTTAGTGGTCGATGACGAAATAGATGTGAAAGACTTGTTTCTGCAACGGTTTCGTCGCGAGATTCGTAACGCCGAGTTTCAGTTAGCCTTTGCTAATTCTGGCGAGGAAGCGCTGACCTACCTGGCCAGTCATACATCAGAAGTTATCCTGATTTTGTCAGACATTAATATGCCCGGTATGAGCGGCTTTGAGTTGCTGCGCCACATCCGAGAGGATTTCCAGGCACCTCCGCCCCCCGTTGTCATGATGATTACGGCTTATGGCGACCCCGACTCGGAACGGCAGGCCGTTTCGTTAGGCGCTAACGATTTTTTAACAAAACCCCTCGACTTCACAGTCCTCAAACAAAAACTTCACGATTTAGCATGAAGGCCAAAATATTGGTGGTTGATGACGAGACAGATCTTGAGCTGCTCATCAAGCAGAAGTTTCGACGACAGATACGAGAAAAACAATACGAATTCATTTTTGCGCATGATGGTGTAGAGGCTCTGGATGTGCTGGCGCAGCAGCCGGACACAGATATGGTATTGACCGATATTAACATGCCCGGCATGGATGGTTTGACGCTGTTAATCAAACTTCACGAAAACAATCCAATGCTCAAGGCTGTCATTGTGTCGGCCTACGGGGATATGGACAATATTCGCACAGCCATGAACCGGGGGGCGTTTGATTTCGTGACCAAGCCCGTTAATTTCGAGGATTTGGAGTTGACGATGCAGAAGACGATGGAGTACGTTATGCAACTTCGCAAAACGCTGCAAACGGTCAAAGAAAACAATATTTTGCGGATGTATGTGGATGAGTCGGTACTGACGTTTATGAACCGCCCGGAGTTTGAAACATCACTATCGGCTAGCGAAACCGTTGTGGCCACTGTCCTTTTTATTGATATCTGTGGCTTCACGGCCATTTCTGAACGCGAATCAGCCGATACGGTCGTGCGGTTGGTAAATCGCTATTTCGACGTGATGGTTAAAGAGATCATTGCGCAGGGAGGCTATGTCGACAAGTTTATGGGAGATGCCGTGATGGCCGTTTTTCGGGGAGAGTACCACTTCGATCGGGCCATTGAAGCAGCCTTGGCTGTGCGAACGCAGGTAACTACGCTCGAAGACAATCTGCCTAATCACCCCAATTATCATCCGCAGGTTTCTATTGGCATCAATACCGGCGAAATGGTATCCGGTAATATTGGATCGGCCACACTTCGGCGTCTGGATTATACCGTTATTGGGGATGCCGTCAATATGGCTCAACGCTTGCAATCAGTTGCTCAGGCTGGTCAGATTGTCATTGCTGAATCGGCACAACAGCAAATCGCTGAGTCGTTTACCTGCGAACGCATCGGCGAAGTGACCCTGAAAAATAAAGCCGCTCCGGTAGTGGTGTATAATGTGGTAGGATGATTGGAAGATGTATGATACAGGGTGTATGATGTATTGCTTTCGCATCCAGATACATCATACATCATACATCTTTCTACTCTTCTGCCAACGTTCTGGAGATGTTCATGCGGTAGACGCCCAGGGCGGGTAGGGCAGCGGCCAGAAGGCCAATCAGTATGGCAACACCCAATAAAATCCATTCTTCGGGCAGGATACCGAATGCCGCGAGATTATAGTGGTATTCTGATGAAACGCTGGCTGAAAACAGCCACAACCCAATACGGCTGAGGAGAATGCCCAAACCAAAACCAATCAGGGCCAGCACCAGCCCTTCCAGCAACAACATACCGAAAAGCTGAGCTCGGGTAGCGCCCATAGACAGCATGAGGGCCATTTCATAGCGTCTTTCCTTCAAAGAGTTATATAGAGACACAAATACGCTGATGCCGGAAATAAGCATAATGACAACAGCCAGACCCCGCAACGTTTCAACACCCACACCAAGTAACGAGAACAGCCGGTTAATTTCAATATTGGGTAGGGCTGCCTGAAGTTTGGAGTTGCTGTTGATACCCCGTGCCAGCATCATTCCCATCGGATTCCGAAACTTGATAAGCATACTTGTGATCTCGCGGGATTCTTCCGGGCCTTCTGTTGCATCGGCGGCTGGTGCTTCATGCTCTTCATGGTGCTCATGAATGGCCCAGATGCTGGATAGTGGCGTAAGGATGAGTTGGTCGGTAACGGTGTTGGTTGCGCTCAATATACCAACCACCTTATACTTTGTACCAGCATGTACCTCACCTTCCTTATCCAGCCCGTGCGATCCGGAAAAGGTATCGCCAATTTTTAAGCCTGTAACAGCCGCCACACGTGGCCCGATGACAGTCTCCAGATCCTGCTGAAATAATTTGCCCTGGGCTACAGTAGCTCCAAAATGATCGAGGTATTTTTTGTTCGTGCCAACAATCCGAAACGACTGGTAATTATCGCCCATCGACAGAGGAATGGCCGTTTTAATCATCGGATTTCGCGTTAGTCGTTCGGCCTCATCGAGCGAAATATTACCGACCGGCGAATCAATCTGATAAATACTGGACAGGATCAATTGGAGTGGGCTCCCTTTAGCACCCAGCACCATATCGACACCCTTGATGTTTTTACGAAATTGGTCGTCCAGTTGCTTGTTAAGCAAGAGCAATAACGAAATTATTGTGATACCGAATGTCATCAAAAGCCCGCTTAGAAAACTGCTTAGGGGTTTGTCTTTAAGATTACTCCAACTAATTCTGAACAGATTCATAGTTTTTTAAAGCTAAACCACCAATGGTACAACAGGCGACACAACGGTCGCAAAGAAAGGTTTTTTTGCATACTCTGCGCTATCCTTTACGATGGCTGCGCTTAAAATGATGACTAGGTTGACACTCGGCAAAGCCAAGCGTCAACGCTGAAAGGCCAATTAGCACAATAGTAGCCTTCAGCTACGCGGGTTTCTACGGCAACGGCCGACCGTCCGCGCTACATTACAAGTCCAGCTTAAAATGATGGCTGGTTATGTTAAATCCTTTGTTCAAATAAAGCCGGTGGGCATCGTAGCGGGCCGGGTTTTGACCCGAGTCGAGCGATACGCACTGGCAACCGGATTGACGAGCCTGCTCCACTACAAAATCGACCAGCCTACTGGCATAGCCTTTTCCCCGTGCACTAGGCAATGTAGAGAGGTCGTCTATATAAATTGTTTTGCCGCTATAGAGGAAATTCAATGTACGATAGCCCACCACAGCCGGAGCTGGTTCTGACGGGTCTTCGGCAGGCACGAATGCCAATACAAAACCTTCGTTAGTCTGTTGAAAACGAATCTGTTCAAAAGCTTGCTCAGGTGTTAGATGCGGGCGGAGAGCCAGCATGGCAGGTAAACACTGACGAATATCGGCATCCGATTGGGCAATTGTGGGACTCATAGCTGTTCACGGATTTCGAGTAATAAGGCATCGCCCCCACGAGCCAGAATGGCTTCGGCCAATGAATGCCCGAGCAATGGAGATTCCTGGGGTGGGCCTGTAAATGTTTCTTTTAGCAACTGATTCCCATTCAGGCTCACGAGTCCCCCGCTCAGGCTAATGGTTTGTTCATTGGTCCACTGAGCCAGAGCAAAGGAAGGAATGCTGCAACCACCTTCGAGCCGTGCCAGAAAGGCTCGTTCGGCCCGCAGACAGGCCGCTGTTGGCTCGTGGTTGACGAGCCGCGTGATAGCTTCGCTAAGCTCATTATTCAACGACGGTAGCGCAACTTCGATAGCAATACTTCCCTGTCCAACCGCCGGTGTAAATTCGGTGATGGGTAAGCGTTCCACAATCAGGTCATCGTAGCCCATGCGGTGTACGCCGGCATAGGCCAGTAAGAGCGCATCGCATTGTCCCTCGTCGAGTTTACGAAGCCGCGTTTGCAGATTGCCACGCATATCGACGGTGGTCAGGTGTGGGCAGTAATGCTTGAGCATAGCCACCCGGCGAGTAGACGACGTGCCAATCCGAAACGACTCTCCGCTCGTCAGCGAAAGAGACTTCTTGCGGCTGACAAGGACATCGTTGGCTGGTTCGCGCTCAGTGAAAGCAATAATATGCAGATCGGAAGGGAGATTGGATGGTAAATCTTTCGCACTGTGAACGGCAATGTCAATGGTCCCGGTCCGCAACTGATCTTCCAGTTCTTGCGTAAAAACACCTTTGCTGCCAATCTTGGAGAGTGACCGGTCGAGCACAAGATCGCCTTTAGTTTCGATAAGCACTAACTCTGACGTTAGACCGCCCTGTTGAAGTAATGTTTGTATGTGTTCTGCTTGCCAGACTGCCAGTCGGCTGCTGCGTGTTCCAATTCTGATATGCATAATTTAACAAAGATACGGCATGAAAACCGGCTTTTCGAACTTCATCTCCATTGTGGTAATGTGTAGAAAGACAGCCACATACAGACCACAAATTGCAACACTATTAGTTCTACATCAATGATTGACAAAAAATGGCAAAACTACGTCTCATCGTGTCAAAACGGCATTATCTAACTAAAATAGAGACTCTTTGACTGACAAGCTGGCCGAAAAAAAGCTTGCTGACTCGTTAGGCACGACGTTTGTTTATATAGTTGGTACTTGAACAGTAAACAACATCCACTATGAAAGCGATAGAAAATGTGTTTAAAGGAACAGGCGGTCAGATCGACTTGCTAAACACGCTCTATGGTGGTTCGACACAAACCACCATGAACGTGGAACGGGAAGACGAACGCCTGGTTATTACCTTGTCTGCTCCCGGCGTAAGCGCCAATTCATTTAATGTGCTGGTTGAGGGCAGTAAACTCGTTCTCTATACTTTGTTGGTCAGCACGTCCAATCAGCCGCAGAATGATGGCAGTAGCCAGCGGCTAGCCGTTCCTATGTTTCTGCGGGTTTTAGATATTCCATCCTTTGTTGATGTCGATCAAATCGAAGCAATTCATGAACACGGTCGGGTGATGGTTATGTTGCCCTTTAAAGATAAAGAACACATGCACCGTCGAATAGACATTAAAAATCTCTTTTAACAGTCTGTGCATCTCTCCCGGAACCTCAGTCTGGTTCTGTAGCCTATAGATCAATTCGAAGCCGCTTTTACGAAAGCGGCTTTTTGTTTGTTCCCCAATTGAAAGAGTTAAGTAATCTATTGAGAACTTTCTCACCAAAAATAATTGGAGCCGCACTTATTGACTTTAGTCATTTAAACTAAGCTCTATAGAAAAAGGGCTGATCAGTTGTGTGCAATGTCAGGGCTGGAATTCTTTTGAAACCAGGTCACTAAAATGCCTTGCTGTTGGTTTGATCGACTCGATTTGGAAAAGTTGAACAAGGGTAAATTTCTTCTGAAAAACTCTTGTGAAACAGTAAAGCTCGAAAACAGGTAAAAAAACACTAATTTAGGCTGTTTGTGTACCTGTTCCCTTATGGAAACCTTTCTTTTACAATACTCTAATGACAACATCCCATTCGCCCGCTGAACCGGCTATTGCACAGCCTGCACCTGTCAAACGGCTTCTCTCGCTCGATACACTTCGCGGTTTCGATATGTTCTGGATCATGGGCGGGGAAGAAATTTTTCACGTACTGGCAAAAACCACCGGATGGTCCTGGGCTATTGTTGTTGCCGACCAGTTCTCTCACCCCGATTGGAATGGTTTTCGGGCTTATGACCTGATTTTTCCGCTCTTCATGTTTATGGCGGGTGTGTCTACCCCATTTTCCGTAGGATCGCGGCTGGAGAAGGGAGTTGATAAAGCGGCTATCGCCCGCAAGATTATCAGCCGGGGGTTGATTTTGGTGCTATTGGGCATCATCTACAACAACGGGCTTTTTACCAAAGCCATTCATGACATGCGCTTCCCAAGTGTGTTGGGCCGTATCGGATTGGCCGGGATGTTCGCGCAGTTGATTTATCTCTATACCCGGCCGCGTACGCAATACATCTGGTTTGCCGGTCTTTTGCTGGGCTATTGGGCTCTAATGATGCTGGTGCCTGTGCCCGGTTGCGGAGCGGGGGTCTTAACCATGGAATGCAATCTGGCCAGTTATATAGATCGGCTGATAGTACCGGGCCATTTATACAAAACGATTCATGACCCAGAGGGCTTATTTTCGACCCTTCCGGCAATTGGAAATACATTGCTGGGCATTTTTGCGGGTATATTTCTACAAAAGCAGGGTAAAACGGGCAACCAGAAAGCGCTGCAATTATTTGGAGCGGGTGCCGTTTTTGTAGCCATCAGCTTACTTTGGAATGTTGTTTTTCCTATCAATAAAAACCTCTGGACCAGTTCATTTGTGTTGCTTACCGGCGGCCTGAGTCTGCTGTTGCTGGCGGTATTTTACTGGATCATTGATGTGAAAGGCATCAAAAGCTGGACGTTTTTCTTCACGGTCATCGGCATGAACTCCATACTGATCTATCTGGCGGGTGAGTTCATTGATTTTGGCTATGCAGCTCGTTTTTTCTTTGGTGGCCTGCTCCACCTGTCCTCGTCCGAAATCGTCCATGAACTGGGTGGCGTGCTGGCTTTCCTGGCCGCTAAATGGATGTTCCTCTACATTTTGTACAAGAAAAAAGTATTCCTGCGTGTTTAATGCGATGGGTATATTATAAACATGCTGTGCCTACGGCACTTAGCAATCAGACTTAAATGTTGGTTAAATTTATTAGTTAGCCAGGATAGGATATACAGAGAGTAGTTATAGGTATATCATTCTCTAATCCATGATTCGCTCATGAACAGGCTTCAGATCGTAGCATTCGTAGGTCTAACGCTGGCAGGCCGACTAACTAATGCGCAAATTGCCTCGACTCAACTTGATCAGGACCCGGTTTTTACACAGGTGGTTTCTCATCGTATTCATTATCCTGTTAAACCAGCGTCCCGAGCTATTTATGGGCGGTTCTATGCCGGATTTGACATTGACGAAACCGGACACATTCGAAATATTTCGGTGCTTTATCCCAAAATGAGTACGCAAATGCGTAAGCTCTACGGATTTGATTATGAGATACAAACGGGTCTAAAACGTATGCCTCCTCTTAAACCTAGTTTGGCGGGAAGTTATGTATTACCCATCGCTTTTTGTTTCACGCATTATGGAGAAAGTCCTAATCCTATCATACCCACAAACGTTCTGCCTCAGAGTTATCAGGTTGGCGACCGTATTCTGTTGAGTGAGGTGAAAATCTTTGCCTCCAGCCCAAGCAGCCTGCGCGGAGTTAATGGCTTTCCGGCCAGTAAACAGATAGGTCAATGATCAGTTTGGGCTGAGAAGTAAAAAGAATGAAGATGTTTTTATGCCGCACTCAGCTCCAGCTCCTTCTGCAAGCGGGTATAATCTATAAATAAGTCGTCAATTTGCTGAGCGGTATCTGGCGTAAATGTGCCCACATTGCGCCGGGTAAAGGTGGATAGATCGAGTCCCCGGCGCTGTAAAAAGTATTTTGACGTGATCGGATAAACATGATGCATGACATCCATTTTATCAATCAGAAACTGCTGAATCCGGTCTACCTTTTCCTGTTGATCGACATCATTATAGTGTTGACAAAGCCAGACAATTAACTCCGGAAAATAATTGCCCTGAATGCAGGAAAGACCCGCCGAACCAGCCTTTAACGACGCCACCGCATGGGCCATATAGGCGTCATACAGGCCAAAGTCGGGCCGTGAAGCCAATCGAATTTTTTCCTTGATTTGGTTCAGGTTGAGACTGGTGTCCTTGTGATAAATGACCCGCCCGGTGTTTACAAATAACTGCAGGTTCTCCGGCGAAATCAGGCGTTTGTAGGGAACCGGGCATTCGTAAAAGCCAACCGGAATTGCTTCGGTCTGGTCCAGCAACTGAAAAACACGCTCGTTGAAAACGGCATCTGGTTCGGTTTCATCCGCCAGCAAACCTGTAATCAAAATGACCGCATCGGTACCTGTGTTATGCACCTGTTTTACAAAATCGGCCTGCTGCTCAAGTGTCCCGCCGAATGTGCCGGTGGCTACCACGGGAACTTCTCCATTTACTACTCTGATAACGTGGCTTATAATCTGAAGCCGTTCTTGCTCCGTCAATTCAAACATTTCGCTCGACAGACAATTGGCAAATAAACCCGCTGCACCGGCTTTCAGGTAAAATTCGGTGAGCCGGGTCAGGGCGTCAAAATCAATCGAGCCATTGTCGGTGAAGGGCGTAAGCATCACCGGAATAAATCCTTTGATCGCTGTTTTCATATTAGTTATTAGATACGATAGCTGCCTGCTCGCTGCGTTTTACTCTACCGTTTTTGAGTTTTGTCAAGACCAGGCCAATTAAAAAAATGGTAAGCGTGCCCACCACAATAATCATGTTGCTATGAAGTGGATTGCGCAGGTATCTGTAATCATCAGGCAAATTTCCGGAAAAGGTCATCCAGAGAATAACCAACACGCCAATGGATGTGGCCGTGAGGGCTTCGTGCCCATTGGTACGCCGACTGATAAGTCCCAGCAAAAATAGTCCCAGCATACCAGCCGCGAAAATGCCTGAAAGTGTCCACCAGGCATCCAGAATACTTTTCACGCCTATCATAGCCAGCCCCGCCACTAATCCCAGTGCACCAACCGCCACTGTAGCCATGTGTAACAGCCAAAGCTGTTTTCGGGGCGAAGGTTGAGGGTTCATGTAGCGTTTGTAAATGTCTTCGGTGAAGACCGTTGCCGATGCATTCATGCCTGAACTAATGGTACTCATAGCCGCCGACAGAATGGCAGAAATGATCAGCCCCATCAGACCCGGCGGCACGTTGGTTACCATAAAATGCGGCATCACTTTGTCGCCATAATCGGCGGGTTGAAGGGTACTCATTAACCGGGATACTTCACTTGCCGATGCCGCTGCGGGTAAACGATCCATTGCGACTTTCTGCTTGATGACTTCGATAAATTCGGGGTGAACCTGATAGTAGGCAAACAGACAGGAGCCAATTATAAAAAAGAGCAGTGAAGCCGGCATATATAGCCATACGCAGAGCCAGAGCGATCTAGACGCTTCTTTCGCCGACGAAGTGGTATGATACCGCTGGATGTAATTCTGATCCATCCCGAAATTATTCAGGTTGATAAAGAAGCCATACAGCAACACCACCCAGAACGAGGACTGAGTAAAATCGGGCGAAAACGTACCCAGGCTAAATTTGTCGTGAGCGGCCCCAATGGCCACGATAGTTGATACGCCCCCCGGCATGGCCTGCACAATCAGGTACATAATCAGCAAGGCCCCAAAGGTTTTGACAACAGCCTGTACCACCTCCGTCCAGATGACGGCTTCCATTCCGCCCAGAACAGTATAAATGATGATACAAACGCCCATCACGATCATGATCATCTGCATCGAGAAACCTGTAAGAGCCTGTAAGCTGAGGGCAATGCCCAGAAAAATAGACCCCATACGAGCCAGTTGGGTGAGCAAAAAACAGACAACAGCGTAGGTTCTTGCCCAGGGGCCAAAGCGATGCTCGAAATGGGTATAAGCCGATATTTCGCCCGTTTGCCGGTAGAAAGGCACAAAAAAACGAGCAGCCATATAGGCAGCCAGCGGCATGGATAAGCTAAATACGAACGAGTTCCAGTTGCTGCCAAAGGCTTTACCCGGAACGCCCAGAAATGTATTACTGCTCAGAAACGTAGCGTAGATGGACAGGCCCGTTGCCCAACCTGGAATTAGTCCCGATGCTTTGGTAAACTGGTCTGCATTTTCGGTTTTTCGGGAAAAGTAGACGCCTACCATTACCATAGCAACGAGATAGGAGGCAATCACGGCAAGATCAAAAAAAGGGAGGTTTTTCATGCATGAACTGACAATTCCTTAAGCGTCAAGTCACTAGGTAAGCACATCTACTGCATCCACACGCGCCACTACAGAATAACGGCCTGTTGAACCTTACGAATGGCGTTGGCAAATGAGTTCATATCGTTACGGGTGCCAAGCATGGCTTGCTGGGAAATCCATACAGCTTCGTCGGCGCAGGCTTGTTCGGCAACCGGGCAGTATACCGTTGAGTAATCGACCGAGTCGGGGAGAGCATAACAGAGCCAGTTCCTGTCCTGAAAAACGGGTTGTTTATACAACGGATGCGGATAGCCCGACGAACAGGGGAGACCTTCGGCCGACAGCATGGCTACAAAGTCCAGTTTCGATACATTACCGAACTTCGTTTTATCGTACCTGAAAATATACAGATGGTAAGCGTGGCGTATTTCGACCTGTCCTCGGCTCAGGGGAGTGATACCCGACAAATCGGCCAGAAGGCTATCCAGATACAGGCCGTTTTCGTTGCGTATGCGCGTTTGCTCGTCAAGTCGCTTCAATTGCTGACTAAGTAAAACGGCTTGTAATTGGGTAATCCGGTAATTGCAGCCCGGATTGAAGTGGTCATACCATTGTCCGCCCGGAAGCCGCCCCACGTTCCGCAACGAGTTCATGGTATGATACAGTGCATCATCATTGGTGATAACCATGCCGCCCTCGCCCGATGTCAGGTTTTTGGACGACTGAAAACTGAAGCTGCCCGCGTCGCCAATCGAGCCGAGCTTCTGCCCTTTGTACTCGGCTCCGTGTGCGTGGGCGGCATCTTCAATGACCCGCAATTTATGCCGACGGGCAATAGCCAGAATAGCCTCCATATCGCAGGGCAAACCCGCGAAATGAACGGGTATGATGGCTTTGGTTCGCTCCGAGATGGCCGCTTCAATGGCATCAGGATCGAGGTTATAGGTATCGGGATGAATATCGGCAAAGACGGGTACACAATTGACTTCCAGCACCACAGAAGCCGTGGCGATAAATGTGTAGGAAGGCACAATAACCTCATCACCGGGGCGTATCCCACAGGCAATCAACGCCAAGCGAAGTGATACTGACCCATTGACGCAGCTAATCGCATATTTACTGCCGCAATACCGGGCAAACTGCTGCTCAAACTCGGCGACAGCCCCGGCACAATCGGGGTTTCCCCATTGACCGCTCCGAACCAGATCGGCCACAGCCTGCACCTCCTGTTCATCATAAATTGGCCAAGGGAAGCTGGTCGTAACGACTTTTTCACCACCGTTAATGGCTAACGATCCCGTCAACGCTCTCTTGTTCATCAGGTATAAGAGAAAGTAGGTAATGTACTCCTTAATACAATATGAAGGTAATTTTGGGCTATTGACCAGGGTAAATTTTACTCGCCTACTGGAGATATATCGCTAGTCAGAACAGCCGGAAAACAAAAAAACCGCCTGATGTGAATCAAGCGGTTTCTTGTAGTCCGAGAAGGATTCGAACCTCCACAAACAGAACCAAAATCTGTCGTACTACCCTTATACTATCGGACTGTTTTGTAATTGCGAGTGCAAAGGTAACAGATTGATGAAGTTAAAAACAAATACTGGCACAAAAAAAATGGCTTTTTTGTGCCAGTAGATGGCCTTCTGGCTGATTGTCAAGCGTGTATCCGTCTTAAATGCCGACAACTGGCGTGCCAGAACTGATCTTTTTAATCAACCCCTGAAGAACTTTCCCTGGGCCACATTCATAAAATTCGGTGGCACCATCGGCCACCATCCGTTCAATGGACTGGGTCCAGCGAACCGGTGATGTTAATTGCGCAATCAGATTGGCTTTGATCTGCTCGGGATTGGTCGTGGCTTCAGCATTGACATTCTGGTAAATAGGGCAACGGGGTGCACTGAACGGCATGTTCTGAACGGCTTCTGCAAATTCGGTTTGCGCAGGCTCCATAAACGGCGAATGAAAAGCACCGCCCACTGCAAGTTGTACCACGCGTTTGGCACCAGCTGCTTTGAGCCGCACTTCGGCGAGTTGGATACCCGCTACACTTCCTGAAATTACAACCTGCCCAGGGCAGTTGTAATTGGCTGGTACCACAATCTCCTCTGTAATTTCTGCACATGCCTGCTCGATAACATCATCGGCCAGGCCAAGCACAGCCGCCATGGTTGACTGAACCAATTCGCAGGCCCGTTGCATGGCCGTTGCCCGAACAGAAGCCAACCGCAGACCATCTTCGAAGGATAACACACCAGCCGCCGTCAGAGCCGACAATTCGCCCAGTGAGTGACCAGCTACCATTTCGGGTGCAAAGGATTCGGTGGTTAAGGCCAATACAACGCCATGCAGAAAAACGGCCGGTTGTGTATAAATCGTTTGTTTGAGGTCTTCATCTGTTCCTTCGAACATGATGCTGGTTAAATCATAACCCAGCACCTGATTGGCTTGATCGAATAGCTGACGGGCTGCTTCTGACTGTTGGTAAAGGTCATGCCCCATGCCCTGAAATTGTGAACCCTGACCTGGAAATACGTATGCTTTCATAATAGCAGATGAAACTGACAAAGGGTGCAAAATTGTTGGATAATTGTGGTTGTTCAAAAGAAAATCCAGATCTGTTGACGATCTGTCTGTCAATTAGCCAGTTGGGTGTTACCCATTTTCCAACAAGACGGTTAACGAGCCAAACAATCGTCTAAAACAGTCTGTTGGGAAATCAATCGTTCAGGTTAATTTATATAGACTGTAAATAAGTTATAAAATGGCTTATAATACTACTTAATCTTGTTTCCGTCGGGTTTGTGATTTAGCTTTGATGCGCCGTTTAAAACGGCTTTTTTTCAATCGTTTACACTAAAATTTTCGTGTCGTTCACCGTATGGCTTGGGTAACACAAACTCTGTCCAGCTCCCTTGGCCGCAAGGTCATTATGTCGCTAACGGGACTGTTTTTAAGTTCTTTTTTAATTGTACATATGGCTGGTAATCTCCAGTTATTTAAAGCTGATGGCGGAAGGGCCTTCAACGAGTACACATATTTCATGACCCACAATCCAGTCATTATGACTGTATCGTACCTGCTTTACACCTCTATCCTGGTTCATGCGTTGATGGCCTTTATCCTTACACGCCACAATCAGGAATCGCGGCCCGTCAAGTATGCGTACAACAAGCCAGAAGCCAACAGCGACTGGTCGTCTCGTAACATGGGTATCCTGGGTACAATCCTGCTGTTGTTCATCATTATCCATATGCGTACGTTCTGGTATGAAATGCATTTCGGATCAGTCCCTATGGCTGAATACGATGGTAAAGAATACAAGAATCTGTATGCTGTAGTGCAGGTAGCCTTTGGTGAATGGTGGTATGTTTTGCTCTATGTACTTTGCATGGGTGCGCTTGGTTATCACCTGGCACATGGCTTTCAGAGTGGTTTTCAAACGCTTGGTGTCCGGCACAAGAAATACACGCCAGTCATTGAATTTTTAGGCAAGTTCTTCTTCGCAATCATCATTCCGATCGCGTTTGCAGCCATGCCGATTTATGTGTTTTTACAGGTTCACCATATAATTTAATGAGTGAATGAGTGAATGAGCGAGTGAGTGAATAGCTCATCGCATAGAGAATTATTCACTCACTCGCTCATTTACTCATTACTAATTGGACAAATGAAACTGGAATCAAAAATCCCCGAAGGTCCTTTAGCCGAAAAATGGGCACGGCAGAAGTTCGCTTTGAAACTGGTCAACCCAGCTAATAAGCGTAAATACGAAATTATTGTGGTGGGCACTGGCCTGGCTGGTGCATCGGCGGCTGCGTCGCTTGCTGAGTTAGGCTATAATGTGAAGGCATTCTGTTATCAGGATAGCCCCCGCCGGGCGCACTCGATTGCCGCTCAGGGCGGTATCAACGCTGCCAAAAACTACCAGAACGACGGTGACAGTGTATTCCGTTTGTTTTATGATACAATCAAAGGTGGTGACTACCGCGCCCGCGAAGGCAATGTACATCGCCTGGCTGAAGTCAGTGTGAACATCATTGACCAGTGCGTAGCGCAGGGTGTGCCTTTTGCCCGTGAATACGGCGGCACGCTGGCTAACCGGTCATTTGGTGGTGCGCAGGTGTCACGTACCTTTTACGCCCGTGGTCAAACCGGTCAGCAATTGTTGCTGGGCGCCTATTCGGCCCTAAGTCGTCAGGTTGCCACGGGTAAGGTGAAATTATTTCCGCGGACTGAAATGCTCGACCTTGTTGTTGAGAATGGTAAGGCACGCGGCATCGTTACCCGCAACCTGGTTACGGGTAAAATAGAATCGCATTCAGCACACGCCGTACTGCTTTGCACAGGTGGTTATGGGAACGTGTTCTACCTGTCGACAAACGCGATGGGCTGTAACGTAACCGCAGCCTGGCGGGCGCATAAAAAGGGAGCTTTCTTTGGTAATCCCTGCTTCACCCAGATTCACCCAACCTGTATTCCCGTATCAGGCCATTATCAGTCGAAACTGACGCTTATGTCGGAGTCGCTGCGGAATGACGGCCGGGTATGGGCACCGAAATCGAAAGAGGATGCGCAGAAAATTCAGAAAGGTGAATTGAAACCAACAGACCTTTCTGACGATGCTCGTGATTATTTCCTGGAGCGTCGTTACCCAGCTTTTGGTAACCTTGTACCACGTGACGTAGCGTCTCGCAACGCCAAGAATATGTGCGACGAAGGACGGGGTGTCAGTAAAACCGGGTTGGCCGTGTATCTGGATTTTGCCGACGCCATCAAGCGCGACGGTCGGAAAACGATTGAAGCCAAATACGGTAACCTTTTTGAGATGTACGAAAAAATCACCGGCGAAAATCCGTACGAAACGCCGATGATGATTTATCCCGCTGTTCACTACACGATGGGTGGCTTATGGGTAGATTATAACCTGATGACTACCATTCCTGGTCTATATGCACTTGGTGAAGCAAACTTCTCCGACCATGGTGCTAACCGTCTGGGTGCATCGGCGCTGATGCAGGGACTGGCTGATGGGTATTTTGTAATTCCTTATACGGTGGGTGATTATCTGGCAACCATTGGCCCTGCCGATAAACTACCCGTTGACGCGCCTGCGTTCAAAGAAGCTGAAACGAAAATTCAGGAACAGATTACACGCCTGTTATCAATTAAAGGGGAACGTCCGGTTGATGATCTGCACAAGGAATTAGGGCATATTATGTGGGAATACTGCGGTATGTCACGTACTGCCGAGGGCCTGCAAATAGCCAAGCAAAAGATTCAGGCTTTGAAAAAAGAATTCTGGACAAATGTGAAGGTGTTAGGTGATTCTGCTGAAATGAACCAGGCGTTGGAACAGGCATCACGTGTCGCCGATTTTATTGAGTTGGGCGAACTGATGGTTGATGACGCATTGAACCGTAATGAGTCCTGTGGTGGTCACTTCCGGGAAGAGTTCCAAACACCCGATGGTGAAGCCCTTCGTGATGATGCCAACTATGCCTACGTAGCGGCCTGGGAGTATCAGGGTGAAGGTAAACCCGAGGTACTTAACAAAGAAATGCTCGAATTTGAGAATGTGAAATTGACACAGCGGAGTTATAAATAATAGTCAGTAAGTCAGTAAGTCGGCAAGTCAGTAAGTGGCTGCCGCCGGTACTTTTCATGCGTCAGCACTTACTGACTTACTGACTTACTGACT